>JBFIGS010000095.1:0-9860 GCA_041602195.1 Sediminicola sp.
ACCGCCATTTCAGCCCCTACTTATTTTCATCTCTTTTGGATCTCCCTCTTTAAAATCAACACCAACCATTTTGTGGAATGCTCCCACTGCAGAAGGGCCTATTATGAAAATGAATTTACGGAGGAGATGAAAAAGGCCATAGAAACCAGCTAGCCCCACTAATACAGTTTAATATTAAGCAATACTATAGATCGAACCTCAAGCCCAAAGAAATGTTATGTTGTTCCACAACTGCATTTTTGAAGATGGGATTTAAATCGTATTTCAAATAGAGCAAAGTTCCCCCAAAACCGGTATATGCGCTTAACCCATAAATAAAATTACTGGTGTTATAGCCCCTTTTCAATTTATCCTTAACATCATCTCCATCAATCTCATACTTTAATTTTTGTCGCGTCCCCATATTAAACCCACCATAGGCTCCAACTCCAATTCTAAATTGTTTGTCCAGGGAATAACGTATGGTGTTAGCTGTTTGAACGACCTTTGAGGGTCCAAACTCAAAATGAATAGGAAAAACCAAGTTATCCATACGTAATTTTGCCTTGTCCAATTCGGTGGGAAAAACTTCTAAATTGGTCTGGTCCCCGTCCATTTCAAAATACCTATTGTCGTTTGGCTTTAATCCGTTGAATTGAAAAGAGACTCCGTAATGCAACCTCATAAAATTGGAATTCTCAAAAACTCGGGTCCTCCAGGCCCAACCAATTTCCAAAAAACGACTGCCACCTATTTTGTACGGGGTATCCTCTAAACCCTGGCCATCAACCAAGGCATTGTTCAATCCTATGGCCAACACAAAATCCGAATAGGTGCGTCTGTCATACACAGGCTGCTCTTTCTTTTTGCTGGAATTGATCTCAAAAAGTGGCTTATCATCCATGTCAATGCCCACCCTTACTTTCCATTGGGTGGTATCCGAAGATATCACTGGATAATTCCCATCAGGGTTGCGTTCCAACAGCGCTATTTCATTTTCAATTATGGCTATTCTATTCTCAATGTTCAAGGCTCTTTTCTTAGCAGCCTCCTCCTTTAAGATTTGGGACTCCTCTAAGGTAATCTCTTTGGTTTCCAAGCGACGGTTAATTTTCGAAATCTCTATTTTCAAGGCTTCCTTCTCCTGCTCGGTCACTTTTAACCTCGCATTTTTCAATTCTTCAACCCTGGTATTGCCAACCTCTTGGGAATAACCGGTCCCGGTAAAGAGCAACATTGCCACTAGTACTAAAAACACACTTAAAGTTCTCATAATTGTTCTGATTTACACACCTCTCCCACTCCCGTTCCTTTTTGGAACGGGATGTTTGAGGGCTTTTGATTAATGATTGATGAATGGCTTACTATATATTTATTCGTTTCGCGTTGCCACGGCGGTACGTACCTTTAAAAATCCGTCTTTAAGGGCGTCAAAAATTTGATCCCTAAATGATTGGTCCATTTCCCCTTCAACCTGGGTCAATAAGGCCATGGCATCTACGGAGTTACCCTTCATAAATAGCTGTTCTTGAAGTATTTCCTGTTGAGCCTTTTTCAATAAGGCATCTATTTCTGCATTGGTTACTTCCCTTTGATGTTGTTCCAGAAAATCAATCTGTTCTACCAATTGGGCAATTTTGGAATCGATGACCTTATTGGTCTGAGCTGTTAAACCCTCCCCCTTGTCCCTCTTGACAATGTCCATGGACTTATTCTCATTAGGTTTGGCTTTCAAATGGTCCCCTCTGTGGTTTTGAACATCCACTACAGCATCACCCATAGTATTTTCTGGTTCTTTTCCAACATCTGAATTTGCCTTAACGCCTAGTGTCAGTTGCTGTTCCCCTTCACTTTTTTCAGGTGGCGCCTTTTCTGTTGGGACTGTCAATTTCTCCGTATCCACCACCTTGTTTTGATCATTTATAGCATTGTCCTGACCTATAAAATAAATAACAGAAACTAAAATAATTCCAATAAACCCTGCGGCAATTCCATACCATAAAAATGAATTCTTTTTTCTTGAATCATTGGTAGAATTCATTTGGGAGGCAATGGTTTCCCATGCGCTATCAGATGGTTTTATATTCCGCTGATCGAGCTTTTCCTTCATCTGTTCTTCAAACTTCATTGGTGCCATAACTATACTTTTATTTTTTAACTACTTTCTGGGATCAGGTTAAGCTGTGAAACCACAACGGAACCAATTTCCCATCCTGCATTCCAAAGAATTATTTAGAATGCATCCGCTCGCTCATTTCAAGGACTTTCAGCTGCTCCTGCAACCTTTTTCTGGCTTTGAACAATTGGGACTTTGAGGTACTTTCAGAGATTTGCAGCATTTCTGCGATTTCGCTGTGCTTGTACCCCTCCAAGGCATAGAGCCCAAAAACCAATCTATAACCTTCCGGTAAGCCGTCTATTAAGGTTTGTATTTCCCCAACTTCCAATTGGGATCCTATGGAAATATAATCCTGCGAATGATTTTCCAGAACCTCCCCATCAAAAATTATTGGTTGGCGCTTTCTCAGATAGGTGACACATTCCCTGACCATAATTTTACGGATCCAACCTTCAAAACTACCTTCGTGCTTAAAATTGCCCAAGTGGGTGAAGACTTTTAGAAATCCCTGCACCATAACATCTTCTGCAAACTGAATGTCTTTGATATACTGCCTACAAATACTCAACATTTTAGGCGAATGCTTTTCATACAACCATTGCTGTGCCTCACGCCTACCGGATGCCGCCTTTTTGATCAGCAATTTTTCGTTGGTATAAAAGGTGATTATCTTCAAAGCGCGTTAATGTTGAGTTCTATTTCTATAGACGACTTAAAGTTATAAAAGGTTGCCTGTGGGGAGAATAAAAAACAAATAATTTCGAAAATCCCTCAGTAAAGCTAGTTAATTGGCATAAAAAGAACTGTAAAACCTGTAGACAGGGGAAGTTTGACCATCATTTAGGCGATGGTCCATCTATATGCTACCACTAAATAAGTTTGAATTTTATTTTTTACGCTCTACCACGTAATTCACCATAAGTATGAGTGACCTTTTGTATGGGGAGTCGGGATAGGACTCCAAGAGATCAAGGGCTTCACTTTTAAAGCCAAGCATTTTTTCTACGGCATAATCCAATCCGCCGTTTGATTTCACAAAAGTGATGACTTCCTTTACCCTTTTCTTGTCCTTGTTGTGGTTTTTGATAGAGTTTATCAACCACTTCCGGTCCTTTTCCGCAACTTTATTGAGCACATGGATCAGGGGCAACGTCATTTTTTGTTCCTTAATATCAATTCCGGTAGGTTTACCAATCTGCTCCGTGCCGTAATCGAAAAGATCATCTTTGATCTGAAAGGCCATTCCTATCAATTCCCCAAACTTCCTAAACGTTTCCACTTCATCGGATTCCGGTTTTACCGAACAGGCTCCCAGACTGCAACAAGCCGCTATCAGCGTAGCGGTTTTCTGTCTTATGATCTCGTAATAAACCTCCTCCGTAATATCCAGCCTTCGTGCCTTTTCTATCTGCAATAACTCCCCTTCACTCATTTCCCGAACAGCGACTGAAATGATTTTAAGAAGATCGAAATCGCCATTATCTATGGACAATAATAGCCCTTTGGAAAGGAGGTAATCCCCAACCAGAACGGCAATCTTGTTCTTCCATAAGGCATTGATGGAGAAAAAGCCACGGCGTATGTTACTATCATCAACAACGTCATCATGGACAAGGGTGGCGGTATGGATCAATTCTATTACAGAAGCCCCACGATAGGTACGCTCATTTATGCTTCCTTCAGACACCATTTTAGCGGTCAGAAAAACAAACATAGGACGCATCTGCTTCCCCTTTCTATTGACAATATAATAGGTGATTCTGTTGAGCAAGGCCACCTTGGAAGACATGGACTCATAGAACTTTTTTTCAAAAAGTTCCATTTCATTATTGATAGGCTCCCTAATCTGGTTTACAACTTTCACAAAGGATGTTTTTCCAATTTCGTTTGGAATAGAATTGATTCTGTAAAATTAAGTAAAAATAAAAGGCTTTCACCACAACTTGGTCAATCGGTTTGAAAAAATGGAAGACTGCTTACCTATTCCCCTTTCAACAAAGGAGATTCGCTTAAAATCCAGGTGCATAGGCTCTCTAACTTCTGACCTATTGTTTGTTGGCCAATTGTCCGCATGCAGCATCGATATCCTTACCTCTTGACCTACGTACGGTTACAACTATCCCATTTCGCTCCAAAGTTTGTACGTAACGCTCTATAGCGTTATTTGAAGCCTGACGAAATTCTCCATCGTCAATAGGATTGTATTCTATTAGATTTACCTTGGAAGGTGCAAATTTGCAAAAATCAACCAGGGCATCCACATCTTTCTGCTGGTCATTGATCCCTTCCCAAACTACATATTCATAAGTAATCCTACTTTTGGTCTTGTTGTACCAATATTGTAGAGACTCCCTGAGATCGGCTAGGGTAAAGGTGGCATTAAAAGGCATTATGGAAGTTCTAATATCATCTATGGCCGAATGAAGGGAAACTGCCAATTTAAATTTTACTTCCTCATCTGCCATTTTCCGGATCATCTTGGGAACTCCGGACGTGGAGACGGTAATTCGCTTGGGTGACATTCCCAAACCTTCAGGTGAGGTAATCTTTTCTATGGCCTTTAAAACGTTGTTATAGTTCATCAAGGGTTCCCCCATGCCCATAAATACAATATTGCTCAAAGGTCTATCAAAATACAATCTACTCTCATTATCTATGACCACGACCTGATCATAGATCTCGTCGGGGTTCAAATTACGCATACGTTTTAATCGGGAAGTAGCACAGAACTTGCAGTCCAAACTACAGCCCACCTGACTTGATACACATGCTGTAGTTCTTGTTTTTGTGGGGATAAGCACAGATTCCACTACCAGATCATCATGGAGCCGCACGGCGTTTTTAATGGTTCCATCGCTACTGCGCTGCATTTGGTCTACCTTAATGTGATTGATCACAAAATTGGCTTCCATCATTTGACGGGTCTCCTTAGAAATATTGGTCATGGCTTCGAAGGAATGGGCCGACTTCTGCCATAACCATTCATAAACTTGGTTCCCCCTGAACGCCTTGTCCCCTTCGCTAACGAAGAAGTCTCTTAGCTGTTCCTTGGTGAGTGCCCTTATGTCTTTCTTTTTTACCGTTTCCATTTCTATGCAGCGATATTATCTTATAAAAAATCCCGTCTATCCCTCATTAATGTAAGGAAAAAGACGGGACTTCAATTTTTTTTTGAAAAATTATATGATCAACATGGCATCCCCGTAGGAATAAAACTTATAACCTTCCATGATTGCCTCCTTATAGGCCTTTTTCATTAGATCATGTCCCATAAATGCCGATACCATCATCAACAAGGTCGATTTTGGCAAGTGAAAATTGGTAACCATAGCTGTTGCGATGCTGAATTCATAAGGTGGGAAAACAAATTTGTTAGTCCATCCATCAAATGTATTCAAGGTGTGGTTAGATGAAACTGCACTTTCCAATCCGCGCATGGCAGTAGTACCAATAGCACAAACTCTTCGCTTATTTTTCTTGGCATTGTTTACAATTTCCGTGCACTTCTCATCTATGATCAGCTCTTCACTGTCCATTTTATGTTTGGACAGATCTTCTACTTCTACAGGATTAAATGTTCCCAATCCAACGTGTAGGGTAACCTCAGCAAATTTAATGCCCTTTATCTCCAAACGCTTTAACAGGTGCTTGGAAAAATGCAGGCCAGCAGTTGGAGCGGCAACTGCACCCTCATGCTTTGCATATATGGTCTGATAGCGTTGCTCATCCTCTGGTTCAACCTCCCTTTTGATATATTTAGGAAGCGGAGTCTCTCCCAATTCCCTTAATTTTCTTCTAAAATCGGTATAAGATCCATCGTAAAGAAAACGTAAAGTCCTACCTCTAGAAGTGGTATTGTCAATTACTTCTGCCACTAAGCTTTCATCCTCACCAAAATAAAGCTTGTTTCCAATTCTAATTTTACGTGCAGGGTCCACCAATACATCCCAAAGACGTTGTTCTTCGTTCAATTCCCTTAACAAGAATACTTCGATCCTTGCACCGGTCTTTTCTTTGTTACCATATAAACGGGCTGGAAAAACCTTGGTATTATTAAGCACCATAACATCGTCCTCATCAAAATAATTGATCAGGTCCTTAAACATTTTGTGCTCAATTTTTCCAGTCTCTCTATGAACTACCATTAATTTAGACTCATCCCTATTTTCCGAAGGATATTCAGCCAATAATTCATTTGGAAGCTCAAAATTAAAATGTGATAATTTCATCGATAATTTTTTAGTGACGCTTTTAGCGGCTGCAAATATACAACCCTAGAAGGGGCGTTGTCAAGTAAATGCCTCTTTAAATGTAAATTAAGATTCTTTGATACCGAAAAGAAGCTTTTTAAGATCGTTCCAGAAGTCGGGGTACGATTTGGAAACCACTTCTGCCTCATTGATAAACAGGTCCTGTTTTAGTGCCAAAGGGGCAAATGCCATCGCCATTCTATGATCATTGTAAGTATCAATGGACACATCCTTCCGGATTTCTTGTGACGCCTTTAAGGTCAGGGATTTATCGGTAACCGCAATGGATGCACCCAGTTTGGACAATTCCATTTTCAATGCTTCCAACCTATCCGTTTCCTTGATCTTTAGGGTATGGAGCCCTTCCAAGTGACAGGCCATCCCCAACCCGAAACAGGTTACAGCAATGGTTTGTGCAATGTCAGGGGCATTGGCCAGGTCCAGGGACACAGAAGAGCCCTTTACTATCTCCTTATTTTTTTTAAGGCAAATTTCATGGCCGTCAAATAGTGTTTCCACCCCAAATTGGGTATAAATCTCAGCCAGGACACTATCCCCCTGTAGACTGTCCTTTTTATAGGCAGACAAGGTTATCTCCGTCCCAACTTCACATAGGGCCACAATACTGTAGAAATAGGAAGCAGAACTCCAGTCGGACTCCACAACCATTTTCATTTTAGGGACCAACGTTTTAGGTTTCACCACAATGGTATTCCCTTCAAAAGAATTCTCAATCCCTGCTTGTGACAATAAGGCCAAAGTCATTTTAATATAGGGAACGGAAGTTATCTTCCCAATTAATTGGAGCTCCAAGCCATTTTTCAGACTAGGGGCCGTCAGTAATAACGCAGAAATATATTGACTACTGATATCTGCAGGCAAACTCACCTTGTGTTTTTCGAGGGTCTTTCCTTTAATTTTTATTGGGGGATATCCCTCATTTTTAACATAGGAGATTTCGGCACCTAGGTTTTGTAGCGCTTCTACCAAGACCTTTATAGGCCTGTCTGTCATCCTTTGGGAACCTGTGAGCACTACCTCCTTACCTTCTTGGGAAGAAAAATAGGCCGTTAAAAACCGCATGGCGGTCCCTGCGTGATGGATATCAACTTCCCCATGGGAGATTTTCAAACCCTGCTGCATGACTTGGGCATCATCGGAATTGGAAATATTGGATATTTCTATATTTGGATATAAAGCCTGTAGCAACAATAACCTATTGGACTCACTTTTGGAGCCGGTAATTTTGATACTCGTTCTTATTTTATGCGATGCAGGTGCAGATAGATGTAGCCTCAATGTCCTAAATTTTTAAAGAGTTCGGGTATACTTTCGGCTAAGGCCCATATGACCCCGAACTTAATATATCCCGAAAAAATGAACCGTAAATATAGGACTATTTCAGCTTTTCATTGCCATGATGACGGTCGTGATCTCTCTTAGCTTTAAGATCTAACTTTTTATCAAAGGATTGTTGCAAATCTATCCCTGTCTGATTGGCCAAACAAAGAACAACAAAGAGTACATCTGCCAATTCCTCCCCTAGATCCTTGTTCTTATCGGATTCCTTTTCGCTTTGCTCACCATAACGCCGTGCAATGATACGGGCTACTTCCCCTACCTCTTCTGTCAATTGGGCCATATTGGTGAGTTCATTGAAGTAACGCACCCCATGGGCCTTAATCCACTCATCTACTGCTTTTTGTGCATTCTGTATGTTCATTATTCCCTATTTTTTGTATCAATTGCTATAGTCACGGGGCCATCATTAACCAGTTCCACCTTCATATCGGCGCCAAATATTCCGGTTCCCACTTTTTGTCCTAAATCCTGCTCCATTTGGGTGACAAACCTTTCGTACAGGGGAATGGCGACCGTTGGTTTTGCCGCTTTGATATAGGAGGGTCTGTTGCCCTTTTTTGTGGATGCATGCAGGGTAAACTGACTGACCACAATGGCATTTCCGCCATTTTCTATAAGGGATTGGTTCATTACCCCTTCCGAATCATTAAAAATTCGAAGGTTTATAATTTTTCTGGACAACCATTCCAAATCATCTTGTTCATCTGCGTCCTCGATGCCCAATAAAATTAAAAGCCCATTATCTATTTTAGAAATCACCTCCCCGTCTACGGTTACACTTGCTTTGGAAACCCTCTGTATAATTGCCCTCATTTATTTTTTACTATGAATGTCAATCCTGTAATGCTCATCTTCCCCGGTTACCATTTGAACATAACTCCTGTACCTGCTCCAAGAAACCTCATCATTATCCAAGGCCTCCTTGACAGCGCATTTAGGCTCGTCCAAGTGAAGACAATTATTAAATTTACATTGGTTTTTTAACTTGAAGAATTCCGGGAAATAATTTCCAATCTCACTTTTCTCCATATCCACTATACCAAATCCCTTTATTCCAGGAGTGTCTATGATCCGCGCCCCAAAATCCATATCGAACATTTCAGCAAAAGTAGTGGTGTGCTGACCTTGCAGGTGTTGTTGTGATATTGCAGCGGTTTTTAGATCCAAATCCTTATCTATGGCATTGATCAACGTGGATTTACCTACCCCGGAATGGCCCGAAAACATGCTGGTTTTACCCTTCATCATTTCTTTGACCTCCTCTACGTTTTTACCCGTTATGGCGGAAATACCCAAACAGGTATACCCCACTTCCCTATAAAGTGCTGCCATATATTTAATCTCCCCTAATTCATCCTCTGTATAGGTATCAATCTTATTGAAAAGTATAACGGCCGGGATCTGATAGGCTTCTGATGTAACCAAAAAACGATCTATGAAGCTGGTGGAAGTAGGGGGATTGTTCAGGGTGACCATAAGAAACACCTGATCCAAATTAGAGGCAATAATATGGGTCTGTTTGGAGAGGTTTACCGATTTTCTGACGATATAATTCTTCCTATCCGCTATTTCCGAGATAATCCCCATGGTCTCATCCCCAATATGCTCCACCTCAAATTTTACCTTGTCCCCAACAGCGATTGGATTGGTGCTTTTGATCCCTTGGATCCTAAATTTCCCTTTTATCTTACATTCATAAAACTCACCATCATTGGCCTTTACGGTGTACCAACTCCCTGTAGATTTATAAACGGTCCCTAACATTCAATTTTACGGTTTTAATTTATACAAAGAAACAACATTCCTTTTTAATACCTTTAATATTGAAGCGTTTCATAGCCCATAATTAACCTCTAAACCACTATCCAAGGAAGATACATTTTTTAGTCTCACGTTTGGTCCTTTTGGCCAACGCGTGAGCAAACGGAAGATGACAACAGTAGAAACAAGATTGTTGAACTTCTACAACATTGGAGGTATCCGTTTCCAGAACATTGCCACCAATGATTCCGTGATTACTTCAAAAAATAACGCCATGATTGCTGATGGCTGGGAGCTAGCCTTTGTGACCAGTTGGATGGAAAGTGAAAGTGGAAAAGATGACGGGCAGGGCATCTTTATTACCCGGTACATCTTCAAAAAACAATAAT
>JBFIGS010000096.1:0-9858 GCA_041602195.1 Sediminicola sp.
AGGCTACATGATGTCCTTCAATAGATTGGTAAGTTATCATGAAGCTAATGTTAAAAACATTGAATTTATATTAAATGAACTCGGACAATTAAAGACAACCTAACTTAGTGGTACTACATTCAATTTCTGATATATGACCCCGCTAGCGCGAGCGTCACGCTCGTGCCCGCAACACTAGAAAATCAAATGATTAAAAAATAAGATGAGCAGAAAATACAAATTCCCATACTAGCACGGATAACATCTTATTATCTTAGACATACATGGCCTAAGGATACAACCCCCAGAAATAACAGTTATTTTCTGTTATTCCACACTCCCAATCTTACACTTACGAAAACGGTATAGGTCCATCTATCAAAAAGTCCGTAGTTTCATCCCAAATCCTTATTTTTGGACAAAATATGTAAGCATGCTCATTATTGGAATAGCCGGAGGAACTGGCTGTGGAAAAACAACCGTTGTAAATCAGATCGTTAACGAACTACCCTTTGAAGAAGTAGGGGTAATTTCACAAGATTCGTACTATAACGATATCTCCCACCTTACCTATGAGGAACGCACAAATATCAATTTTGACCATCCTAGGGCCATTGATTTTGATCTGCTTATTGAGCATTTACAAATTTTAAAGCAAGGAAATCCCATTGACCAACCCGTATATTCCTTTGTAAAGCACAACCGCACCAAGGATACCATACATACCTTTCCGAGAAAAGTAATGATCGTAGAGGGGATTTTGATTATGACCAATCCAAAGATCCGGGAGATGTTCGATATTAAAATCTATGTTCACGCAGATTCCGATGAGCGGTTGATCCGAAGGTTAAAAAGGGATATTACCGAGCGTGGTAGGGATCTGGATGAGGTACTAAGCCGCTACCAGAACACTCTAAAGCCCATGCACAACCAGTTTATAGAACCTACCAAGGAGTTTGCGGATATCATCATCCCAAACAATAAATACAATACTGTGGCCGTGGATATCGTACGGACCATTATTAATGAAAAACTAGCATAGACAGCAATGGGCCTAAAAGAACTGAGAAAGAAAAAGTGGTTTGGCATAGCCACCAATATGTACGTATTGGTGCTGACCGTTTTTTTAATTTGGATGATCTTTTTTGACACCAATTCCCTCTTCATCCATTGGGAGCTAAAAAAAGAAATTAAAAAGCTGGAGAAGCAGAAGGAGTTCTTGCAAGAAGAGATTGAAAACGATAAAAAGACGATAGAAAAGCTATCCGACAAGAAGGAACTGGAAAAATTTGCCAGGGAAAAATACTATCTCAAGAAAAAGAACGAGGAAATCTATTTAATAGAATACGAGGACAGCATAAAAAATAAAGACGATGAGTAAACCCAAACTTTTTAACGAATTTCAAGAAGTTTCCTCCAAAGCCTGGAAGCAACAAATACAATTCGACTTAAAAGGAGCGGATTATAATGAGAATTTGATATGGGAATCTCCAGAAGGGATTAAAGTAAAGCCTTTTTACCACTCTGATGAAAATGGAGACCGCATCTATTTTTCCCAACCCTTGGGAACTTCTTGGAAAATCACCCAACATATTTATGCCAAGAATGCAACCATGGCAAATGCCAAAGCCTTGGAGGCCTTGCGGAAGGGTGCAGAGAGTCTGCTTTTTACTGTTGCCTCTGAGGAAATTAAAATAGAACGACTTTTAAAGGATATTCCTCTGGAAGCTACGGTCATCCATTTCGAATTTCAGTTTTTATCGGTACAATATATACAGGGACTCTTTAATTTTATTGGCAATAAAACCCATCGCATCCATCTAAATATTGATCTTATCGGCCATTTGGCCAAAAGTGGGAATTGGTTCCATAACCTTAAAAAGGACCATGAGATCTTAGAAGAAGTATTTAGCCAGAACCACGCCAATAATTTTAACAATATCCTTGCTGTAGATGCCAGCCTATACCAAAATGCCGGCGCCAATATGGTACAGCAATTGGCCTATGCGCTTTCCCATGCCAATGAGTATTTAAACCATTTCACCAAGGACGCCGCTTCCAATACTATTCAGGGCATCACTTTTAAAATGGCCGTGGGCACCAATTATTTCTTTGAAATAGCAAAGCTTAGGGCCATGCGCCTATTGTGGAAAACCTTGGCCAGTGAATACAATTTAGATCTAGAATGCCACATCCTGGCCTTACCATCCAAACGCAACAAAACCCTTTACGATTACAATGTAAATATGCTCAGGACTACTACGGAATGTATGTCGGCCATCCTTGGAGGCGCAGATACCATCTGTAATCTACCTTATGATGCGCTATACCACAAGAGCAATGAATTTGGAGAACGTATAGCGAGAAACCAATTGCTGATCCTAAAGCACGAAAGCTATTTTGACAAAGTCAGTAATCCCGCTGATGGTGCCTATTACATAGAGAGCCTTACTACCCAATTGGCAGAAAAAGCCTTGGATCTATTTAAATCCTTGGAAGCTGGAGGAGGTTTTTTAAAGCAACTGAAAGAACATACCATCCAGAAAAAAATTAAGGAAAGCGCCAAAAAAGAACAAGAACTGTTCAATACCCATAAAGAGGTATTGGTAGGAACAAATAAGTATATCAATAAGGAAGATAGGATGAAGGATGATATGGAGATCTTCCCCTTTGTTAAGACCGATGCCCGAAAAACCTTATTGGAGCCCATTATTGAAAAACGATTGTCTGAAGCCTTGGAACAAAAAAGATTGAAAGATGAGTAGAAAAGACCTGCAACACCTAAAATTAAAAGTGGCTGAAGATACAGGTAACCAAACTCCAGCTTCCAAAACAAAAAGGAAAGTAAATTCCGATACCCCTTTCTATATCAAGGAGGATGTAGCAGATTTAGAACATCTTAATTTTGCAGCGGGGATAGCTCCCAACCTTCGTGGACCCTACTCTACCATGTATGTGAGAAGACCATGGACAATAAGACAATACGCTGGTTTTTCTACTGCCGAAGAAAGCAATGCCTTTTATAGGCGTAATCTGGCCGCAGGACAAAAAGGGCTGTCTGTAGCCTTTGACTTACCAACACATCGTGGATATGACAGTGATCATGAGCGCGTAGTAGGAGACGTAGGTAAAGCTGGAGTTGCCATAGATTCAGTGGAAGACATGAAAATTCTCTTCGATTCCATTCCTTTGGATGAAATGTCGGTTTCCATGACCATGAACGGAGCAGTTTTACCAATTATGGCCTTTTATATCGTTGCTGCAGAAGAACAAGGGGTATCCCCTAAACAATTGGCAGGGACCATACAGAACGATATCCTTAAAGAATTTATGGTGCGGAACACCTATATCTATCCTCCGGCACCTTCCATGCAGATCATTTCCGATATTTTTGAATATACTAGCAGGCACATGCCCAAATTCAATAGCATCAGTATTTCTGGCTATCATATGCAGGAGGCTGGGGCTACCCCAGAAATAGAATTGGCATATACCTTGGCAGACGGACTGGAATATATTAGAACCGGACTAAAATCTGGCTTGGATATAGATAAGTTCGCACCCCGCCTTTCCTTCTTCTGGGGCATTGGCATGGATCATTTTATGGAAATTGCCAAAATGAGGGCAGGTCGTATGCTCTGGGCAAAATTGGTTCAAAAGTTCGATCCCAAAAATCAAAAATCCCTGGCACTTCGGACACATTCACAGACAAGTGGCTGGAGTCTTACTGCCCAAGATCCTTTTAATAATGTGGCTAGAACCACCATTGAAGCTGCAGCTGCAGCTTTTGGAGGCACCCAAAGTTTACACACTAACGCCTTGGACGAGGCCATTGCACTACCCACCGATTTCTCGGCAAGGATTGCAAGGAATACACAACTTTTTTTACAGGACGAAACCAAGATCACTAAAACGGTAGATCCATGGGCCGGAAGTTATTATGTGGAATACCTCACTGACGAGATCGCACATAAAGCCTGGAAACTTATTGAAGAGGTTGAAGAATTGGGGGGGATGACCAAAGCTATTGAGGCAGGTATCCCCAAAATGCGTATTGAACAGGCCGCCGCAAAAAAGCAGGCCCGAATAGATAGCAACCAGGATATTATTGTAGGCATCAATAAATATCAACTGGAGGAAGAAGATCCCCTTATGATTTTGGAGGTGGACAATGAACAGGTTCGCAAACAGCAGTTAGAACGTTTGGCACAAACCAAAAGAAACAGAAATACTGCAGACGTAGAAGCAGCATTAAAGAAACTAACAGAAGCAGCAAAAGAAAAACAAGCGGCCGAAGGAACCGCAACTACCGAGAATTTACTAGCTTTAGCGGTAGAAGCAGCGAGGGCGAGAGCTACCCTAGGGGAAATTAGCGATGCCATGGAAGTTGCTTTCGGACGGTACAAAGCTAAAATTCAATCATTTACAGGAGTGTATTCCAAAGAGATCAAAAACGACGAGAGCTTTAAAAAAGCCAGGGAGATGGCCGACCTATTTGCAGAGTCCGAAGGTCGTAGACCGAGGATTATGATTGCAAAGATGGGTCAGGACGGACATGACAGGGGAGCCAAAGTTGTGGCTACCGGCTATGCCGATCTGGGCTTCGATGTAGATATAGGCCCCTTGTTCCAAACCCCCCATGAGGCCGCGAAACAGGCTGTAGAAAACGATGTGCACGTGGTAGGAGTATCTTCCTTGGCGGCAGGTCACAAAACGTTGGTGCCGCAGATTATAGAAGAGCTCAAGAAATACGGTCGGGAAGATATCATGGTCATAGTAGGAGGCGTAGTGCCAAAACAGGACTATGACTACCTCTTCAAGGCAGGAGCCGTGGCCATATTTGGCCCTGGCACCAAAATTAGTGAAACAGCCATCCAAATATTGGACATATTAATGGATTGATCCGTTGAATTCAACATTCTTAAACCATTAATTCCCCACAGATTACCATATTTTTGTGGATTAATGGGCTGTTATTCACCGTCTGTTAACAAAATACATTTTTTGGCGTTATAAATAATCGTATTTTTAGCCCCTAACTTACTATGATAATGGGCAAGATAATTGCTATAGCAAATCAAAAAGGTGGGGTTGGAAAAACCACCACATCAGTGAACCTAGCTGCCTCCTTAGGTGTACTGGAAAAAAAAGTGTTATTAATTGATGCTGATCCACAAGCCAATGCCACATCCGGCTTGGGAATAGACGTGGACAGTGTGGAAATGGGTACGTACCAATTATTGGAACATTCCAAGACAGCTTTGGAAACAATCATTTCAACCTCCTCCCCTAATGTAGATCTTATTCCTTCACATATAGATCTTGTTGCCATTGAAATTGAACTAGTAGACAAGGATAAAAGGGAATACATGATGAAGCAGTCACTTGAAGGGTTGAAGGACAAATACGATTACATTCTGATCGATTGTGCGCCCTCTTTGGGCTTGTTGACTCTTAATGCATTAACAGCGGCAGACTCTGTCATCATACCTATCCAATGTGAATATTTTGCCTTGGAAGGTTTGGGTAAATTACTCAACACCATTAAAAGTGTACAAAAAATACACAATCCAGATCTAGATATAGAAGGGTTGTTGCTCACCATGTTCGATTCCAGATTGCGACTGTCCAATCAGGTGGTTGAAGAGGTGAACAAGCATTTTTCTGATATGGTTTTCGATACCATCATCCAAAGAAATGTGAGATTAAGTGAAGCTCCAAGTTATGGGGAAAGCATTATAAAATATGATGCAGCAAGTAAGGGAGCGGCCAATTATTTAAATTTGGCCAATGAAGTAATGAAAAAAAACAAGGAGATAGTTTAATATGGCGAAAGCAGTAAAAAAACAAGCTTTAGGAAGAGGATTGTCAGCACTCCTTAAAGATCCAGAAAACGACATCAAATCAGTATCCGATAAAAATGCGGATAAAGTAGTAGGCAATATCGTAGAATTGGAATTATCGGCCATAGAAATGAACCCATTTCAGCCCCGATCCAACTTTAACGATGATGCACTACAGGAATTGGCAACTTCTATTCGGGAACTGGGGGTTATCCAACCCATTACCGTTAGAAAGCTCGATTTCAATAAATATCAATTAGTTTCTGGAGAAAGAAGATTCAGGGCGTCCAAACTGATAGGTTTGGAAACCGTTCCTGCCTATATCCGTATTGCCAATGACCAAGAATCCTTGGAAATGGCCCTGGTGGAAAATATACAACGACAGGATCTTGATCCCATCGAAATTGCTTTGTCCTACCAACGATTGATAGATGAAATCCAGTTGACCCAGGAGAAATTAAGTGATAGGGTAGGAAAAAAACGTTCCACCATTACCAACTATTTAAGGCTTTTACGATTAGATCCCATTATCCAGACCGGCATCCGTGACGGATTTGTTAGTATGGGACATGGTAGAACGCTCGTAAATGTTGACAAAAGAGAGGACCAGATTGCCCTATATGAGAAAATAGTTGGACAAAATCTTTCAGTTCGAGATACAGAAAAGGCCGTAAAGGCCTATCAAGATGCCTTGGAAAATCCTGATAAGCAAGTGAAGAAGGTGCCGAAAACCCCTGATTTCATCAAAAAGGATGCCCCGAGATTCAGCGATTACCTTTCTGTAAAGGTAGATGTGAAAGCTTCAGAAAAAGGAAATGGGAAAATCACCATCCCTTTTAGTTCCGAAGAAGAATTTCAGCGTATAAAAAAACTGATCACAGGTGAATAAATCACTTTGCTCCTTACTAGTTTTTTTTCTTTTAATTCTTTCCACCACTGCACAGGAGAAACAAAAGGATACCACCGCAGTGGATTCTGTTAAAACAGATCTTACTAAAAAAGGCGTTGTGATTAAGGATGTTATTGTGGAGAAAAGGGAAGAAATTAACCCTTTAGCCCCCAGCAAGGCCGCCTTTTTTTCCGCCATATTACCGGGGTTGGGCCAAATCTACAACAAACGCTATTGGAAGGTTCCCATTGTATATGCTGCAATTGGTACAGGGGTATATGCCTACGTTTATAATGATGATCTCTATGATCGCTTTAGAACAGCTTTTAAAAGAAGAAGGGCAGGATTTATTGATGACGAATTTTATGATCCCAACAATAGTGGTGTGGTACCTGGAAGTCCTGACCTTTCTGATGCTGCGTTGCAAGATGGACAAGAGCGCTACCAGCGCGATAGGGATCTGGCCTTGGTAGTCACCATCGGCCTTTACGCACTTAATATCATAGATGCCAATGTGGATGCGCATTTACGGCAATTTAACGTAGATGACAACCTTAGTATGGACTTTAAACCCTACTTGGAATACAATCCAATTAACGCCAATCCAAATTACGGAATGGCATTAACCATAAAATTTTAGCGCATGAAAATTGCATTGTTTGGATACGGTAAAATGGGAAAGATGATAGAGCAGACCGCTATCAAAAGAAACCATACCATGGTAGCCAAAATAGACGTGGACACCAAAGAAATTGATTTTTCCAATATCGATGTGGCCATAGATTTCAGTCAGCCTGATGCGGCTTTCGAAAATATTAAAAAATGCATGGAACACAATGTTCCTGTCATCTCGGGCACCACAGGATGGCTAAAAGATTACGACAAGGCGGTGTCCTTTTGTAATGAACATAAGGGGGCTTTTATCTATGCTTCCAATTATAGCTTGGGGGTCAACATCTTTTTTGAGCTGAACGAATATTTAGCCAAAATGATGAAGACGCTGGACCAATATAAGGTGTCCATGGAAGAAATACACCATACCCAAAAGTTGGACGCCCCTAGTGGTACGGCCATCACCTTGGCGGAAGGCATCATAAAAAACACCGATTATAAAGGATGGGCATTGGATGAGGCAACGGATACAAACATCCCTATACTCGCCAAACGAATCAATGATGTTCCCGGAACACATTCCGTCAATTATGAAAGTCCCGTAGATAGTATTGAGATTAAGCACACGGCACACAATAGGGAAGGTTTTGCCCTTGGAGCCGTTGTAGCAGCTGAATGGATAGTGGGCAAAACGGGGGTTTTCACCATGAAGGATGTGTTAAACCTTGGTTGAGAATCGCAACAAAAGAACATCTTCGGGTACTTAGTTATAGATACAAGCAATTAGATATCCCAACAAACAACTTATAATACACCAATAACAATATCGTATGAACGGCACACAATGGATTCTTTTTATTTTGATCGTACAGGTCATCCATTTTTTAGGAACTTGGAAATTATATGTAAAAGCTGGGAGAAAAGCATGGGAGGCGGCAGTGCCAGTCTATAATGCCATTGTCTTGATGCAAATTATCAACCGCCCGAAATGGTGGACTTTCCTACTCTTTATTCCAATTATCAACTTACTTATGTTTCCCGTAGTTTGGGTGGAGACCATACGAAGTTTTGGAAAAAATAGCCTGTTAGATACTTGGTTGGTCATTTTAACCCTAGGATTTTATATCTATTATGTAAGCTATACCCAAGATGTCAAATATGTGGAAAACCGTAGCAGACATCCCAAAACAGCCTTAGGGGAATGGGTCAGTTCCATTGTATTTGCCATAGTTGCGGCCACGTTGGTGCATACCTATTTTATTCAACCGTATGTTATCCCAACCGGGTCTTTGGAAAAAACATTGATGATAGGCGATTTCCTTTTTGTGAGCAAATTTCATTACGGTGCCAGAACCCCTATGACCACTGTTGCGGCGCCAATGGTTCATGATACATTGCCGATCCTTAAAACTAAATCGTATTTAACCAAACCACAGCTCCCCTATTTTAGGCTTCCCGGATTCCAAAAAGTGAAACGAAATGATATTGTGGTCTTTAGTTGGCCGGCGGATACCGTACGCCAGTTCTTTAAAAAGGAAAAAGGTGTTAAAAAACCCATAGACAAGAAATCGAACTACGTTAAAAGATGTGTGGGTGTCCCTGGGGATAGCCTCTCTATTGTAAATGGGGAGGTTCATATCAATGGGAATAAGCTGGTCCTATCGGACAGGGCCAAGCCCATGTTCCTTCATGTGGTAACAACCAAAGGACAGATAGGCAGCGCTGCAATTACTTTATTGGGACGTAATAATTTTGGGGGCAATGTGATCAAAATTCCTAATGAAGTATTGACACAAGATAAAGTTGCAGAGGTAATAGACCAAAAGACTACGTTAGAGGAATTTGAAAAAGATTCTTTATACACCTACTATACGGGTTATATATCTGATGGTAAAGTAGTGTCATTTCTCAAAGCTACCGCAGATAACACCAAGGCCCTCTTTAATATGACGGAGGAAGAAGCCAAGAATGATATCGGAAAGGCAGACATCGTCAACATCGAGAAATTCAGCTTTACAAAGCCAGAAACTTCTATTTTTCCGCAAAGCGGACAATATCCAGGAACACAAGATAATTTTGGACCTATTTATCTTCCAGAGGCAGGCAAAACGATTCCTTTAAATGTAAAAGTTCTTCCTTTATACAAGAAAATAATAGAGGAATATGAAGGGAATACCCTGTCCGTTTCCGGTAACCAAATTAGTATCAACGGGAAGGTAACAGACACTTACACCTTCAAGCAAGGGTATTACTGGATGATGGGAGACAATCGTCATAGATCTGAAGACAGTAGGTTTTGGGGCTATGTGCCGGAGAACCATATTGTAGGCAAACCGGTTTTTATCTGGATGAGTATTGATGGGATCAATGACGGACTGAGCAATTGGAAAGTTCGATGGGATCGTGTTTTCACCACAGTAGGGGGAGATGGTGAACCCAGGTCTTATTTTAAATACTTTTTGATAGCCCTTGCCGGTTGGTTCGTGTTTGATTATTTTAGGAAAAAGAAGAAAAATAAATAATCTGTCTTATAAA
>JBFIGS010000097.1:0-9802 GCA_041602195.1 Sediminicola sp.
TCATCCAGTAATTATCTAAAGATGGGAAGATTGGCACAAAATACAGGTGGCCGACTTTTTTACCCAGAGATGACAGATAGACTTATTGCGGAGTTGATTAATGATAAACGTTATTTGCCAACCCAAATAGGCAGGCAAAATGTTGTATCTTTAATCGATTTTAGAATTTTATTGGCCATAATTATAGCTGCACTTTCAGCGGAATGGTTTTTGAGAAAATATAATGGATTAAGTTAAAATTAAATATAGAATATGGACAAATTACCTAAGATTGCATTACCTGCAATATTTATTATTATTTTATTGGTTATTCTAATCACTAAATCGGCTGTTACCATTGGATCTGGTAAGGCAGGTGTTTTATATGAAACTTTTGGGGGAGGTGTTGTTACCGATGAGCCTGCTATGGGCGAAGGTTTCCATATAGTAGCCCCTTGGAACAAAGTCTTCGTTTACGAAGTAAGACAACAAGAAGTATTCGAAAAAATGAATGTGCTATCCTCCAATGGATTGGACATTAAATTGGATGCTTCCGCTTGGTTTGAACCTAAAAGAGAGTTCTTGGGAAAATTGCACCAAGAAAAAGGAGAGGAATACATTCAGCGTGTGCTATTGCCAACAATAAGATCTGCTGCTAGAAGTGTTGTAGGACGCTATACCCCAGAACAATTATATTCCAGTAAAAGGGATGCCATACAGGCAGAAATTTATGAGGAAACCAAAAAAATTGTTGACGGTCAGTACATACAACTTAATGAAGTATTGGTTCGCGATGTGACCTTACCACCAACAATAAAAGAGGCCATTGAGCGTAAGTTAAAGCAAGAGCAAGAATCTTTGGAATATGAATTCAGATTGGTGACTGCCCAAAAGGAGGCCGAAAAAGTAATAATAGAAGCCCAAGGAAAGGCAGATGCCAACCGTATTTTAAG
Source organism: Sediminicola sp. (assembly GCA_041602195.1). Taxonomy (GTDB): domain Bacteria; phylum Bacteroidota; class Bacteroidia; order Flavobacteriales; family Flavobacteriaceae; genus Sediminicola. The sequence continues at coordinate 933 of JBFIGS010000097.1, forward strand.
TGCTTCGTTAACGGATAAAATCCTTCAGGACAAAGGGATAGAAGCGACCATTAAATTATCGGAATCCCCAAATAGCAAAGTAATTGTTATTGGTTCTGGAGATAGTGGGTTGCCTATAATTTTAGGTAATCAGTAGTATTTTAACATTTTTGAAATAAAATGTGAGGTATTAATTTTTCAAGATTAAAAATTAGTATTATTTTTGCGTCATTATGAAAAAGCAAAGTGTACATCATCATCATTTCTTTACTTGCAATCAGGCGAGCTAGAAATGTATTGTTGTAACTAAAATATATTCTAACCCGTTTGAGCAATCAAACGGGTTTTGTTTTTAACATCCTGTTTGTTTTGTTCAGATCAAAAAACAAAAATTAAACACATGAAAAAAATTAAAATTGCTATTCAAAAAAGCGGACGCCTAAATGAAGATTCCCTACAAATTTTAAAGGATTGCGGTATCTCCATAGATAACGGAAAAGATCAGCTCAAGGCTTCCTCAAGAAATTTCCCCTTAGAAGTGTTTTATCTTAGAAATGGTGATATTCCCCAGTATTTAAGGGATGGAGTAGTCGACATCGCCATCATTGGCGAGAATGTGTTAATAGAAAAAGGGCAGGACATTATAGTGGCTGAAAAACTTGGTTTCTCTAAGTGCAAGGTTTCCCTCGCCGTACCAAAGTCGGTCAAATACCAATCTGTAAAAGATTTTGAAGGCAAAAAAATTGCGACCTCCTATCCAAATACCGTTGAGAGTTATTTAAAGGAAAAAGGAGTTAAGGCAGAATTACATATTATCAGTGGATCAGTGGAAATTGCACCTAACATAGGCCTTGCCGATGCCATTTGTGACATAGTATCCAGTGGTAGCACCCTTTTTAAAAACAATTTAAAGGAAGTGGAGATTATGCTTCACAGTGAGGCTGTTTTGGCAGTTTCCCCAGAGATTTCTGAGGAAAATACGGTGCTCTTGGAAAAACTACGTTTTAGAATTCAGTCGGTTTTAAGAGCTCGTCAATCTAAGTATGTGTTATTGAATGCCCCAAATGAAAAACTGCAGGAAATCATTGCCCTATTGCCGGGAATGAGGAGTCCAACAGTATTGCCTTTGGCAGAAGAAGGCTGGAGCTCCGTGCATACCGTTATCAATAAAGACAAGTTCTGGGAAGTGATCCAGGAATTAAAAGAGGCAGGAGCTGAAGGTATATTAGTTTGTCCAATTGAAAAAATGGTCCTGTAATGAACAAAATTTATAATCCTGAAAGAAAGGACTGGAAAGCTGTTTTAAAGAGGCCAACACAGGAGGTTGATCAAATTGAGGGTATTGTCAATCAGATTTTCAAAGAGATTAAGGCAGATGGGGATCAGGTGATTAGAAAGTATACCCAACAATTTGATGGGGTCGCCTTAGAGAACAACAAAGTCACAGAAACAGAATTGGAAGAAGGGATATCCTTGGTTTCAGAAGAACTTAAAAAGGCCATCCTTCAGGCAAAAAGTAATATTGAAATTTTCCATAAGGCCCAAAGAACTTCTAAAATAGAGGTGGAAACCACCGAGGGAGTGGCGTGTTGGCAGGAGAAAAGACCAATTCAAAAGGTAGGGCTCTATATTCCTGGCGGTACCGCACCTTTGTTCTCAACCATTTTAATGTTAGCGGTTCCTGCCACTATTGCCGGTTGTGGGGAAGTGGTTTTATGTACGCCTCCCAACAAGGAGGGAAAAATCAATCCAGCCATATTATATACGGCCAGTCTTTGCGGGGTAACCCAAATTTTCAAGGTAGGGGGTATCCAGGCAATTGCTGGAGTGACTTTTGGCACGGAGACCATGCCCAAAGTCTACAAGATCTTTGGACCTGGAAACCAATATGTGACCGTTGCCAAGCAAATAGCCACTAAATTTGGAGTAGCTATTGATATGCCTGCCGGACCAAGTGAGCTATTGGTCATGGCCGATGACTCCGCCAATGCTGCATTTGTAGCTTCGGACTTATTGAGTCAGGCCGAACACGGTGTGGACAGCCAAGATATTCTCGTTTCCACGTCCATGCAACTCATAGCAGCAGTGGAAAAAGAGGTAGAAGCTCAAATTGAAGCGCTCCCCAGAAAGGAAATAGCAGTACAGGCTATCGCTAATAGTAAGCTGATATTTGTTGAGGAAGAGCAAACGGCCATTGACCTAATCAACGAGTACGGACCTGAGCATTACATCCTTTGTGTGGAGAATGAAGCCTTCTTTTTGGAGAATACCTTCAATGCAGGTTCGGTATTCATAGGTAATTATACCCCGGAAAGTGCTGGGGATTATGCCTCAGGTACCAACCATACCTTGCCTACTAATGGGTATGCCAAACAATACAGCGGGGTAAACCTGGATAGCTTTATGAAAAGTATGACCTTCCAAAAGATTTCTGATAAAGGTATTCAGGCAATTGGAAGGACCATAGAGGTAATGGCAGAAGCGGAAGGGTTACAGGCACATAAGAATGCCGTTACCCTTAGACTTAAAAGTTTGAAAAATAATTAAATTATCCGGAACCAGTTCGAAGCATTAAATTTTCGGTAATTGGTCCTTGTGGCGTAGACTATGAAAATAGAAATAAACATAAATAATCTGGTTAGGGATAATGTAAAGGGTCTTAGTCCATACTCCTCTGCAAGGGATGAGTATGTTTCCGATGGATCTCAGATGGTTTTCTTGGATGCCAACGAAAATCCATTTGAAAATGGGGTCAACAGATATCCAGATCCGCAACAGCGGGGCCTAAAGGCTGTTTTGGCTTCCCAGAAAGGTGTAGACGTATCACAGATCCTTCTTGGAAATGGGAGTGATGAAGTGCTGGATTTACTTTTTAGGGCCTTTTGCGAGCCTAAGGAGGATAATATTATTTCATTACCTCCAACGTATGGGATGTACAAAGTACTGTCCAATATCAATAACATAGAAAATAGGGAGGTTTTACTGACTGATGAATTCCAGCCAAACGTGGCAGAAATCCTCAAGGCAATGGACCAACGGAGCAAGCTCTTATTCGTTTGTTCCCCTAATAACCCTACTGGAAATGGCATCTCAAGTGCACATATCCATGAATTATTGACTAAATTTAAGGGTCTGGTCATTATCGATGAAGCTTATATAGATTTCTCAAAGGATGCCAGTTGGATTGGCGAATTATCCCAATATCCTAATTTGGTCGTTACCCAAACCCTTTCTAAAGCTTATGGCCTTGCGGGAATTCGACTAGGGATCTGCTACGCGTCGTCAGAAATAATTGCAGTACTCAACAAGATCAAGCCGCCGTACAACGTCAATGAACTGACGCAGCAGCGAGCCCTAAAAAGACTTCAGGATACAGATAAGGTACAAGAGGAAGTAATGAATATCCTAAAGGAGAGAAGTGTATTGGAAGCGGTATTGTCCGACATAAGTTTTGTAGATAGGATTTATCCTACCGATGCTAATTTTATTTTAGCCAAAGTAGATGACGCAACCAGAAGATACCATCAATTATTGGAGGCCGGTATTGTGATAAGAAATAGGACCTCACAACCCCTTTGTTCAAATACCTTAAGGTTTACGGTAGGTACTGCAGCGGAAAATAAAAAATTAATAGAACAATTAAAGGAATTAGATAACCAATAAAAATTCTCAAAGCCCTCTTGTATAAAGTTGGGCCAAAGATCAGGGTCATATGAAAAAAGTATTATTTATAGACAGGGACGGCACTATCATCAAGGAAACAATTGATGAGCAAATAGATGCCTTTGATAAAATGATCTTTTACCCCAAAGCATTTACGTTTTTGGGTAAAATTGCCAAGGAGTTGGATTATGAATTGGTCATGATCACCAACCAAGATGGATTGGGTACCGATATTTTTCCCGAGGACACCTTTTGGCCAGTACACAATTTCATTCTAAACTCTTTTGAGAATGAAGGTGTGGTTTTTGACAAGGTGTTCTTGGATAGAACCTTTCCACATGAAAATGCCCCTACTAGAAAACCTGGTACCGGATTATTGACGGAGTATTTTTCGGACGACTATGATTTGGCAAACTCCTTTGTGATTGGAGATAGATTAACGGATATGGAATTGGCGAAGAATCTAGGAGCCAAAGGGATCTTCATCAACGATAACACCAATTTGGGTACTGGGGAAATCACAGTTAAACATGAGGAGCTCAATGATGTGATAGCCTTAGAGAATAACGACTGGGAAAAAATTTACGAGTTCTTAAAATTGAAGGACAGGGTTTTTGAGATCAACAGGAAGACCAATGAAACGGATATCTTCATAAAATTGAATCTGGACGGGACTGGAAAAAGTAATATAAAGACCGGACTCGATTTTTTTGACCATATGCTGGACCAATTGGCGAGACACGGTCAAATGGACCTGGATATCATGGTAAAAGGGGATTTGGAGGTAGATGAGCACCACACCATAGAAGATACCGCAATAGCATTGGGAGAGGTATTCCATAAGGCCTTAGGAAATAAGCTGGGTATAGAAAGATATGGGTTTTGTTTACCGATGGATGATTGTTTGGCCCAGGTTGCCATAGATTTTGGCGGCCGTAACTGGCTGGTATGGGAAACAGAGTTTAGGCGTGAAATGATTGGAAAAATGCCAACTGAAATGTTCTTTCATTTCTTTAAATCTTTTACCGACGGTGCGAAAGCCAATTTGAACATCAAAGCAGAGGGTACCAATGAACACCATAAAATTGAGGCTATTTTTAAGGCCTTCGCTAAAGCTATAAAAATGGCTGTGAAGCGCGACGTGGAAAAAATGGTTTTACCTAGCACCAAAGGAGTACTGTAATTTTAAAATAATGATCAAGGCTTTGTGTAATCGATTCTCAAAGAGATGAGATGCAACCAAGTATCTAAATCGTCTACCAAAAAATAATGAAAATAGTTATTATCAACTACGGTGCTGGAAATATTCAGAGTATCAAATTTGCAATAAAGCGCTTGGGCTATGAGGCCGTTTTAAGTGATAATGTGGCGGAAATCAAGGCTGCGGACAAAGTAATCTTTCCCGGAGTGGGAGAAGCAAGCAGCGCTATGAAAAAGCTTCGTGATAGTAAGTTGGACGTTATAATTCCCGATCTAAAACAACCGGTCCTGGGAATATGCCTTGGCATGCAACTTATGTGTCATTCTTCGGAAGAAGGAAATACCCAAGGTTTGGGAATTTTTGATGTAGATGTAAAGAAATTTTCAGATAAGGTAAAGGTGCCACAAATTGGGTGGAACCAAATTACCGATTTAAAAACATCTTTATTCAAGGATATACCCGAAAAGGAACATATTTACCTGGTACATAGTTATTATGCCCCTATTTGTCCTGAAACTATTGCTGTATCCGAATATGATGTGCCTTATAGCGCAGCCTTGCAGAAGAATAATTTTTATGGGACGCAATTTCACCCAGAAAAGAGCAGTATGATTGGTGAAACGATCCTCAAAAATTTTCTAGAAGTTATTTAAACAATGGAAACATATATATCTACCAATAAAGAAGACTTGGACATCCATAAAATTCACCGTTATATCAGTGAAGAATCATATTGGGGGAAGGGAAGAACCCTGGAAGATGTTCAAAAAACTATTGATAATTCGTTTTGTTTTGGTCTGTATTCCGAAACAAATGAACAAGTGGGCTTTGCTAGGGTAGTTACTGATTTTGTCGTATTTGCTTATGTGATGGATGTAATCATCTTTAAAGATTACCAAGGTAATGGTTTAGGGTATAAGCTAATATCACACATAATGATGTGTGATGCTTTAAGTGAGATAAAGACCTTTGCGCTGAAGACAAAAGATGCCCATTCGCTCTATGAACGATTTGGATTTGAAAAAATAGGAGATTCTAAACTTTGGATGACCAAAGATAACGTGGTCCTTTTATAAAATATTAAAATGAGAATAATACCGGCAATAGATATTATAGATGGTAAGTGCGTCCGCCTTTCTAAAGGGGATTATGATACCAAAAAAATATACAATGAACACCCCCTAGAGGTAGCCAAAGAGTTTGAGGCCCATGGTATAGAATATTTACACTTGGTTGATTTGGATGGTGCAAAATCCAAACACATTGTAAATCATAAGGTGTTGGAGCAGATAGCTTCAAATACCTCCTTAAAAATAGATTTTGGTGGGGGGCTAAAAACCGATGATGATCTTCGGATAGCATTTAACAGCGGAGCCCAACAAATCACCGGTGGTAGTATTGCAGTTAAAGATAAGGATACCTTTATCAATTGGATACAAAAATATGGTGCCGATAAAATCATTCTTGGGGCGGATGCGAAAGACGAAAAGGTGGCTGTTTCCGGATGGCTGGAAAATTCCGAGGAGGAATTAATACCATTTATCCAAGCGTACCTCAAGGAGGGAATTTCCTATGTAATATGCACAGATATCAGTAAGGACGGAATGTTGGAAGGTCCATCCTTTGATCTATATTCAAAAATTATTAGAGAAGCAGGGCCTAAACTTAAGCTTATTGCCAGTGGGGGAATTTCTACTTTTGATGAACTGCCCAAACTGGCAGAAATGGGGTGCGAGGGAACAATAATTGGAAAAGCAATTTACGAAGGACGTATTTCCTTGAAGCAATTGGAAGAATTCATTTTAAAAAGCACTTAAAATTAAGCTTGAAAGTTTAGGAGGCAATAGCTTCTCAACCTTTCAAAAAAACATGTACTTATGTTGACAAAACGTATTATCCCTTGTTTGGATATAAAAAATGGACGCACAGTGAAGGGGATCAATTTCGTGGATCTACGCGACGCGGGTGATCCAGTGGAACTGGCGGAGATATATGCAAAAACAGGAGCTGATGAATTGGTTTTTCTGGATATATCGGCTACGGAAGAAAGGCGGAGAACCTTGGCCGATCTTGTTTTAAGGGTAGCCGAGAAAGTAAATATCCCATTTACAGTAGGTGGCGGAATTTCTTCGGTAGAAGATGTAGATATCCTATTGCAAAATGGTGCCGACAAAGTTTCCATTAATTCTTCTGCCGTCAAAAACCCCCAATTGATCAATGACCTGGTTGCCAAGTTTGGATCCCAATGTATTGTGGTAGCAATTGATGCCAAAGAAATAGACGGGGAATGGATCGTTCATTTGGTAGGGGGTAAAGTACCTACAGAACTTAATCTTTTTAAATGGGCAAAGGAAGTGGAGCAACGTGGTGCAGGGGAAATATTATTTACCTCAATGAATCACGATGGTACCAAAAATGGATTTGCAAACGAAGCTTTGGCCAAATTATCCACAGAACTTAATATCCCAATTATTGCCTCAGGAGGTGCTGGGAATATGCAGCATTTCACAGATACCTTTATCGAGGGAAAAGCAGACGCCGCTTTGGCCGCAAGTGTATTTCATTTTAAAGAAATTGATATTAAGGATTTGAAGGAAGAATTGAAAAGGAACCACATTCCGGTACGCTTATAATAGAATTAGGAGTTTAGAATATCCATAATTTATGGTTTTTCTATATTCGAATATCACAATACTCAAGAAGTTATGAAAATAGATTTTACTAAAAATTCAGACGGTTTGGTGCCCGCAATTATACAGGATGCGAGTACCAAGAATGTTTTAATGCTTGGCTACATGAACGAAGAAGCCTACCAGAAAACTATGGAAACCAAGACGGTGACCTTTTTTAGCCGTACTAAAAACAGACTCTGGACAAAAGGGGAGGAGAGTGGTAATTTCTTAAAACTAACCAATATTCAATTGGATTGTGATCAGGACACCCTTTTGGTCTCTGTGGATCCCATTGGCCCTACTTGCCATAAGGGCACTGATACCTGTTGGGGCGAAAAAAATGTACAGGCTTTTGGGTTTATTTCTGGCTTGGAAGATATCATCCAAAATAGAAAAGACCAAGCGGAAGGTAAAGCTCCCATTGAAGATGGTGCCAAGCCGAGCTATGTATCTTCTCTTTTTCAAAAAGGGATCAATAAAGTAGCGCAGAAAGTTGGGGAAGAGGCCGTGGAAGTAGTCATTGAGGCCAAAGACAATAACGATGGACTCTTCTTGGACGAAAGTGCCGACCTGCTGTTCCATTACCTCATACTATTGCAGGCAAAAGGATTTAAATTGAATGACATTGTGGAAGTATTAAAAGTTAGGCACAACAAATCATAACCACCACACCACAAAAATTTTAATGAACTCCCCATTGGTTTTTTTTAACCAAACCATAGGGGAGTTTTTATTTGACAATTGGGTCTCTAATTCCAGCTCAATATCTTGATAGGACTGCCAATGTAATCCTATTGTCGGGTTTTGGGGCCACTCCTTTTTAAAAGGAATATAAAATTGGGTGTCATCCCGTCTATAAGACGAAAAATTATCCCTGGTCATCCAGAACCCAGCAATACATTCTGTATTTAAGGGGTCAAGGTTTTGGTTTTTTAGATCCAAAGGAATATAGACCTGGCCTTTAAAACAAACCTTGTGATCCAGGTCCTTAACATCAATCTCCCTGTCCTTTAATGCTCGGTCACCCTCTTTGGAATACACTAATGGAATCTGATGATGTTTGATTTTTTCTTTTTTGGCATAAAAAGTATCCTTTCTATTAGGCCCTATCAATTGGTGCATAAGATTTGGAAATGAAGGATCCAAGATGTAAAACTTATAGGTGAGCTCAACATGTACCAGTTTGTCTTTTTCCAGATCCATCAGGATAAAATCGATTTCACCCAAACTTATCTTGTCTTGTCTGATAGGAATATTATAAGCGTTGACCCTATAACGCGAGGAGTGTTGAACAAGTTGATGGAAAACATATTCCATTTGATGCCCCAATCTTATATTGTGCGGTATGGGTTCAA
>JBFIGS010000098.1:0-9784 GCA_041602195.1 Sediminicola sp.
GGTGTTAATGGCGACCACCTCATTCAAATTATCCAGGGTCTCCAATAAATTGTCCGACGCATCGGTCAACATATTTACTATTTTTAGTTTTTCTTCTTCATCCTTTTCGTTGATCAAAAAATCTAACAACATAGAGAAATTAGCGGTATGTGATCTTAGATTATGGGAAACGATATGGGCAAAATTGATAAGCTTTTTGTTCTGTAACGAGGTTACATTGATCAAATCCCTTAGTTCTTCCTCTTTTTGTTTTAGTTTGGAAATATCCAAACTAAAGCCAACCAAAGCATTGGCTTTTCCATCCAACCCTTTAAGAGGTATCTTGGAAGTTAAGAAATAGGTTGCCTTGCCATCTTTTGTGATATTTACAGTTTCCTTTCCTATAATTGGTTTCAGGGTATTGAGGACCTGTAGATCCTCGTTTCTTGATATTTGGGCGATCTTTTTATCATATAGGTCAAAATCGCTTTTTCCCAATAATTCCTCTGGATGCTTCACGCCCAAATATTCACATTCAGATTGGTTGACTAGAATTTTTCTGGACTCTAGATCTTTAATGTATACATTGAGGGGTAGGTTGTCTACCAAGGTGCGTAACAAATGTTCGCTCTCCTTTAATTCCAGTTCCTTGCGTTTGGTCTCGGTAATGTCCTGGCTAATGCCAATTAGGCTAGTTACTTTTCCATCGCTGTCCGTTAGTGGGATCTTGGAGGTCAGGTATGTTATTTTTGTTCCGTCATTTTTAGTTATGGTACTCTCTTTGGCAATCATTGGGGTGTTCGACTCAATGACCTTTAAATCTTCATCCCGGAATTTCTGAGCAACCTCTTTCGGATAAAAGTCGAACATACTTTTACCTAAGATTTCTTCTGGATGTTTTACATCGTAAAAGTCACATTCCGATTTGTTGACCAGTATTTTCTTTGAATCAAGGTCCTTTACGAAAATATTTAAAGGAAGATTGTCAATTAGTTTTCTAAGCAACTCTTCCCTTTCTTTGGCCTTAATTTCTGCTGTTACAATATCTGTTATGTCTTGGCAAGTACCAATGAGACCTATAAAAACGCCGTTTTTTCGTATGGGTTGACCCGCGGCAAGCACCCAGATATGTCTTCCCTTTGCAGTGACTAAGGGAATTCTCCCGCTCACCTGTTCTCCGGTACTAACTGCTCTACGGACCATATTCGCAATAGTTTCTCCTCTGTATCCCTCTTTGTAAAAAGTATGGCCGTTACCAATGTTCGGAACATAATCCATTGGAACCTCATGAATAGCCTTGGTAATATTGCACCAGATAAGTTCATTTTTTTCAGCATCGTACTCCCAGTGTCCTATTTTCCCAATTTCAGATTTTTCCTTGAAAAGAACTTCAAGTTTTTCCAATTGCAATTCATTCTGAATTCTTTCGGTGACATCTTCAGTATTCAAAATGATGCCAATGACATTTTCCTTATCATCGTACCAGGGAATATTTGACCATTCAAACCACCGCTCATTCTTTGCCTTATCGATATTTCGCTCTAAATGAACCTTACTATGATTTCCTAAAAGACAACCGTCTAAAGCATTTTGCCAATTCTGGTCTATACTCTTAAATAGTTTGTGTAACGTTTTTCCGAATACGGTGGAAGGATTGAAATCGAACAAGGATACCCATTTGTCGGACGCATAAACTACCTCGAACTTGGTATTCATAAAAGCTGTTGCTCCAGGCAATTGCTTTATGAGGTAATTATTGGTCTGTACTTGGGTCTCCCGCAACATTTAGTTGAAATTTCTTACTAAAGTAAACGGATTTTATCTCTTGTCTAAGAGTTTGTTGTGAATAGGACCAAACTAGTGGTGTTGACCCGTTATAACAAGGTGTGGTGTCCTAAAATATCGGTGAAATGCAGTAAAATACTACATTTCTAATCGGTAAGGCAAGCTCAAACGGCATGGTTAATTGTAAAAAACGCTTCATTTTGACCAGCTTATAATGCTTACCTTTCGAAGAATAATTAAGGTTGTTGTATTACGAATTTTGTCAATTTAAATGTGTCCTTATTTTTTGACACGAACACTTTCTGGAACCAATCCTGTATAATCCCCACCATTTCTAATAACGTCCCTTACGATAGACGAACTTATATAAGATTTACCGGAAGAGGTAAGAAGAAAAACCGTCTCAATTTCTGAAAGTTTACGATTTGTATGTGCAATAGCTTTTTCAAATTCAAAATCTCCGGGATTTCTCAGGCCCCTTAAAATAAAACTGGCATTTATTTTTCTACAGAAATCTACGGTTAGGCCCTCGTAGGTCATAACCTTTATTTTTGGCTCATCCTTAAAGGCCTCCTTAATAAAATGGGTTCTTTCTTCTAAAGTGAACATGTATTTCTTATCGGCATTGATTCCTATGGCAATGACCAGTTCATCAAAAAGGGTAATCCCTCTATGGATGATATCAAAATGTCCAAGGGTCAGTGGGTCAAAGGAGCCTGGAAAAATGGCACGTCTCATTGCGGTTGGTTTTGCTTTGGTTAAAGTTACTTATTTTTCTTTTAAGGCTTCCTTGATGGCGCTTTCAAAAAGCTGTGGCAGTTCAATGCCGGCCGCCTTGGCCTGTTGGGGTAAAATGCTTTCCTCGGTGAGACCTGGCGTTGTGTTCATCTCCAACATATAGGGTTGGTCCCCTACAAAAATGAACTCACTTCTAGAGAACCCCTTCATTTTTAGTACTTCATAGGCGCGTTTTGCAGCTTCAGATACCATTAATTCCTGCTCTTTGGTTATTCTGGCAGGGGTGATTTCTTTAGATTTTCCTTCGTATTTGGCCTCATAATCAAAAAAATCGTTCTCGGTGACAATTTCGGTAATGGGCAATACCTTAGTAGCTCCGTTATAGGTGATGACCCCTACAGAGACTTCGGTGCCATTCAAAAAACTTTCAATGATAATTTCATCATCTTCCTTATAGGCCTTTGAAATTGCCTCAGAAAGATCTTCTTTTTGGTAGACCTTGGAAATGCCAAAGCTGCTGCCGGCTTTATTTGCCTTAACAAAACAGGGAAGGCCTACTTTTTTGACAATCTCCTCTTCATTGATAGGATCTCCTAAATTTAAGTAATAGGATGTGGCAGATATAATGCCATATGGTTTAAGCACACTCAAAAGATCTCTTTTGTTAAAGGTCAAGGCCGCTTGGTAATAATCACATGAAGTTTGGGGAATGCCCATCAATTTAAAATATCCCTGCATTAAACCATCTTCACCAGGGGTGCCATGGATGGCGTTAAAGACGCAATCAAAAACTATTTTTCCATTGGGCAGGTCCAAGGAAAAATCATTCCTATTTATGGGATGCTCGTTTTGTTCTTCATCAACATGAACCCATTTATCCTTAAAAATATGGATAGGAAAGGCATTGTATTTATCCTTATCCAAATATTTATGTACTACCCCTCCACTTTTTAGTGAAATCTTATATTCGCTGGAATACCCGCCCATAATGATGGCAATGTTCTTTTTCATCTGTAAATACTAGGTTGTATAATATGGATAGGTGCATTTATCAAGGTTGCCATATACCTATACCATCAAAACAAATATCATTTTTTTAAAGTAAAGAAAAAAGCTTTGTGTTTCATATATTTGTTCGGATTATTAAAAGAGCTATGATGAATTTTTTCCGTTTTTTGGGAAGTAAGGTTTTTTTGAAACAATTGGCACTCGCAGTAGTGGTTTTGGTGCTATTGGTTTTTGGAATTATGCAATGGTTAAAAAGTTCAACCAATCATGGTGAATTTATTACCGTGCCCGATCTTTCAAAATTATCGGTTTCGGACATGAGGAATGTTATAGAGCAAAACAACCTTAGGTATGAGGTGTTGGATTCCGCAAATTACAATCCCGACTATCCAAGATTTTCGGTTATTGAGCAGAACCCACCAGCTGGGAACAAGGTGAAATCCAACAGGAAAATTTATGTTACTGTCAACCCATCAGGGTATAACAAAGTAACTGTCCCGGACATTATACAGAATTCTATCCGTAATGCCACTTCAAAATTAAGAGCAGTAGGTCTGGACGTACAACGTATTACCTACATTGAGGAGATGGGCAAGGATATGGTATACGAGATAAGGTTTAAAGGGAAATATATAAAGCCAGGAGATCAATTACCCAAGACTTCCAAAATTGAACTTGTCTGTGGAAGGGGTGAAATAACAGAAAGGGCTGTCATAAAAGATGAATCTGAAGAATAACATATGGAAGAGGTAAATGGGCCGGAATTGAATGAAGAGGAGTTATTTGAACATTTCAAATTTGTAGCCGGAAAGGGGCAAGAGCCACTTAGGGTTGACAAATTTTTGATGAATTTTATTGAAAACGCCACAAGGAACAAAATTCAACAAGCAGCCAAAGAAGGAAATATTTGGGTGAATGATTCCATCGTTAAGTCGAACTATAAAGTAAAGGCAGGTGATGAGGTTCGTGTGATGTTCGAGCATCCTCCCTATGAGTTTCTTCTTACCCCAGAGGACATTCCTTTAAATATAGTTTATGAGGACGATGTGTTATTGGTGGTGAACAAAACTCCTGGAATGGTTGTGCATCCTGGTCACGGTAATTATTCTGGCACCTTGATCAATGCACTGTTGCACCATATAGATTCGCTTCCTTTAAACAGTGATGAAAGGCCAGGGCTTGTTCATAGAATAGACAAAGATACTTCTGGACTCTTAGTGGTAGCCAAAACAGAAGCGGCCATGACGCATTTGGCAAAACAATTCCACGATAAAACCTCTGAAAGGGAATATATAGCCATAGTCTGGGGCAATGTGGAGGATGAAAGTGGTACCATAGAAGGACATATTGCCAGAAATCCCAAAAACCGTCTCCAAATGGAGGTTTTTCCTGAAGGGGATCAAGGCAAGGAAGCCGTTACGCACTATAAAGTATTGGAACGCTTGGGGTATGTTACGGTCGTTTCCTGTAAGTTGGAAACAGGAAGGACCCATCAGATCAGGGTGCATATGAAGTACATAGGGCATACCTTGTTTAATGATGAACGCTACGGTGGAGAAAAAATATTAAAGGGAACTACCTTTACCAAATACAAGCAATTTGTGGACAATGCCTTTAAGATCTTGCCAAGGCAGGCCCTCCATGCAAAAACCTTAGGTTTTATCCATCCAGTTACTGGAGAATTTATGCGTTTCGATTCAGAAATTCCTGAGGATATGGCCAATTGTATTGAGAAATGGAGACAGTATGCCAAGCACAGTCTGGAAGAATAAATTTCATCGATAGACGCATTGATAAGTCCTTTTACAAGGCAGTGTTTTATATGTAGGAAGGTGTTATTTTTAACGGACGATTAGGAATATAAATTTTAGCAAAGCATGAAAATTGTAGTATCGCCGGCAAAATCGCTAGATTTTGAAAGTGAATTGCCCACAGATAAATTTACACAACCCTTCTTTTTAAAAGAAGCTGAGACACTCAATGCGGTGTTGGCCAAAAAAAAGCCAAAAGCGCTGTCAAAATTGATGGACATCTCCGAAAATTTGGCAGAATTGAATTGGGAAAGGAACCAGAATTTTAAAGTGCCATTCACCAAGGAAAATGCCAGACCTGCTATTTATGCATTTAGTGGGGATGTTTATCAGGGTTTGGATGCCTACACCATTCCAGAAGAACAACTACAGAATTTACAGGATAAACTAAGAATATTATCAGGACAGTACGGTATTCTAAAACCTCTGGACCTGATGCAGCCCTATCGTTTGGAAATGGGGACACAGTTGAAGATGGGGAGAAAGAAAAATCTCTATGAATTTTGGAAAAAGCAACTTACCGCCTACCTAAACGAAGAATTGGAGGATGAGGAGTTGTTTGTAAATTTGGCCAGTAACGAGTATTTCAGTGCCATTGATAAAAAGTCCCTTAAAGTGCCCATCATTACGCCAGTTTTTAAGGATTGGAAAAACGATAAGCTAAAGGTTATCAGTTTTTTTGCCAAAAAGGCAAGAGGCTCCATGGTACGTTACATTTTGGATACCAATGCCGAGACTTTAGAGGATATTAAGGCATTTGATGTAGATGGTTATGCCTATAGTGAGCAGTTCACCGAAAATGTGCTAGAACCTGTCTTTGTGCGATAATATATCCCATCAATAAACGTTTATTATTTGAGACTAATTTTAAAAGATCAGATGATGGGCAAAGTAATTTCAGCAGTATTACTTCTTGTATTGGTTTGTTTTGGATGCACGGATAGGGATGACACCGTTACCATGGCAAATATAAGGGTAAGAAACGTTAGCAATATTAATTTCGACTCCGTACAGGTCGGGGCGGAAGATAAAATTCATGAAAATGTGGTCCCTAATGGGTTTTCAGAATATTTGGAATACGAGACAGCCTATTCTTACGATTATATAAAAATCACCTCAGGGGAAGAGGGGGTATTTATCCTTCAGCCTATCGACTTTGTTGGGGAGACTCCATTGTCACCAGGCTTTTATACTTATGAGCTCAATGTACTGGAGTCCGGGGAAGTGCAACTGCAATTTGTGGTGGACTAAGACTACTTCTTTTTTTCTATTTTTATTTTTTCCTCTATGGTAGGCCGTTTTTTGATCTTTCGTTTTCTTCTGGCCCCATAGGAATTGTTAGCTATCTTACCTCTTTTTGACTTTAAATCGCCTTTGCCCATGATTTTTCTTTTAATTTCTTAAAATTAAAGAATTCGTAGGTCAAGGTCAAGCCCATGCCGTTATTTTTTTGACACACATACCTCAAGACACTATTTCAATATTTGGTAGAACTAAACTATTTTTCAATGTTCCTTGTGTAGTTGAACAGGATTCTCTTATTTGACCCCATGAAACCATTTTTGCACACACATCCTTATGAACCCTTTCTGTTTGAAGGGGTCACAAAACTGGTAGTGGGTACGTTGCCCCCGCCTAGATTTACTACGGGAGAGCTTAAGGAAGGGGATGTTGATTTTTCCTATGGCAGCAGGGATGGACAGTTATGGCCAATTTTGGATCGGATATTTAATTTGAACTTGGAATTTGAGACCACCTATCATGCAATCGCACAACGACAGCATTTTTTAAGAAAACGGGGTATTGGAATATGTGATATCGTGGCCAGTTCTGAGCGTTTAAAAATTGATGCCTCAGATTTGGGAATGCAACAAATTCAGCTTAGAAATGTCATAGGGTATCTTCACAAATATCCCAAGGTCCATACCCTTCTATTTACTGGTGGTAACAGTAAAAATGGCCCTGAATATTTCTTTAGAAAGCATTTAAATGAATTTGGACTTCGATTGAAATTGATTTCAAATGAAGTGCCGAGAATTCATGAGTTTAAACTGCCCTCAGCAGAGCATGATATAGAAGTGGAACGAACCATAAGAACGGTGTCCCTAACAGCTCCTTCTGGAGCTGCCAATAGAGCTATAGGTAGTTTGCCCAGGTACAAAGAATTGAAAATGAAAGACCCGAATTTCAATACGATTGATTTTCGGGTCTTACAGTATAGTCAATTTTTTTAATAGCCATAAGTTGCTATGTGTTTGATGGCAATAACTTTATCTACTATTTTTTATTCTGTTGATCTTTTATGGTTTGCTCATCTATATCAAATTTGTTGGTCTCAACAGTTGTATTTCCTGTTGGATTGGTAGGATTTTTTTGCTCTTTTTTTCTTTTTAATCTTTTATCGTCTATAATTCCCATTTGATTTTTGTTTTAAGGTTCATAGTCAATATACTATTACTTAAAGAGAAGCCCAGTTAATACATGTATAAACTTTTGTTAGGGAATGTTAAAGGACCAGCGGTTAACCTTCAATTTTACAGGGGTTTTAATCCTTCTAAGAGGGTAGGAAGGAGTTCGCTGACTGTAGGGTGTATTTGAACAGAATCGCGAATAACTGTATACGGTTGTTTGGCGGTCATGATGTTCAATATCCCGCTTATGACCTCATCACCTCCAACCCCTAGAATGGAGGCTCCGATTATTTCTTTGGTCTCGGCATCTACTATAACACGCATAAAACCATCTGTTTCTCCTTTTTCTTTCGCCCTTGCTATTTTGCTCATTTCCCTTTTGCCCACTAACAACTTTTTACCCGTTTTTTTGGCTTGGGATAGGGTCATGCCAGCGCGGCCTAAAGGCGGATCTACAAACAGCCCGTAGGTTAGGATTCTATCAGAAACCTTTCTGTTCCCTCCGTCCAATTTATTATCGGCAATAATTTCAAAATCATTGTAAGCTGTATGGGTAAAAGCACCTTCCCCATTACAATCACCGAGGGCATAAATACCTGAGACATTGGTTTCAAGATGATCGTTGACTTTTATAAAACCCTTATCATCGGTTTTTATCCCAGCTTTTTCCAAGTTCAGGAGATCCGTATTGGGAACCCGACCGACAGCTAATAATACATGGGTGCCTATAACTTGTGGTTCCCCTTGGTCACAATTGACATTGACGCAAATTTTTCCGTCGTCCAATTTTTTAGCTCCCATACAAGTGGCATTGAGTCGAAATTTCACCCCTTCCTTTTCCAGGGTTTTCTGAATGGATGCTGAAATGTCTTCATCCTCCCGGCTTATAATGGCACTATTTTTTTCTACAATGGTGACTTCGCAACCAAAGCGCTTGAACATTTGTCCAAATTCCAATCCTATATAACTCCCACCAACAATAACGAGATGTTCTGGAAGCTCGGTAAGTTCTAAAATACTTTGATTGTCCAAGGGTTCCGCAGCTTTGTATTCCTCTGGCATTCTAGGACGGCCTCCCACATTGATATAGATTTCTTCGGCCGAAATTTCCTTTCCATTGACTTCTATTGTCTTTTCTCCAACAAAGGAGGCGGTTCCGGCAATATGGGTTATATTTTCATTGTCTTCAATTCCCTTCTTTATGCCTTCTACAGATCCCTGTATCAGATCATCTTTCCGTTTTTTTACTTTCGCCAGATCGGTCTTGGACCCAGCTGGAATATGGATGCCGAATTCTTCGCCATTTTTTGTATCGAACATTCTACGGGCACTGGCTACATAGGCCTTGGTGGGCGTACATCCCGTGTTTAAACAAGTTCCTCCAAAATGCTCTTTTTCTATTAAGGCAACTTTCTTGCCTGCCCCAGCAAGCTTAAAGGCCAATGGCGTGCCTGCCTGACCAGATCCTATTATGATGGCATCAAATTTTTTCATTTCATGGCTTTTGCAGCGTTCTATTTAAAGCCTAGTTCAGATGAGCTGAATAAGGGCCTATGATACACTGTTCACCTAAATATAAGCTTTATGGTTCATTAATTAAATGGCATGGGGTGTTTACGTTAACCTTTGGGTCGTTTGCGCTATTCTTAACAGGTGAGGAAAAATCGATCTTGAACAAAAAAAAGACTCCCATACATGGAAGTCTTTTTTAGTCGCATAATAGTATATTCAATTGATGAATTCTCAGGACTCTAAATGAATGTTTATAGTTTTGGAGTACTTAATATATTATAAAATACTTCAATCCCATAAGCTATTTGTCCAATTTTCAAATTTTCATTTGGACTGTGTTGGTTGTTGTCCGGGTTTACCATAGGGACAATAAAGGCAGGTATTTTTAATTCGTTTATAAATGGGGCAATAGGCACAGTGCCTCCCATTATACGTATTTGTACTACTTCTTCTTTAAAGGTGTTTTTTAAGGTCTCGACCAAAAAATTACCGTAGGGATTATTCAGGTCCGTTCTAAAGGCATTGGTAACTGTCCCTTCA
>JBFIGS010000099.1:0-9720 GCA_041602195.1 Sediminicola sp.
CTATTTTAAATGGGATCTCTGGGCGGACAAAAATGCTGAAAAAACGATTGGAAATTGAAGAAAAATACGCCAGAACAGAACGCGTACGCGCCTTTTATTCGGATTCTCTATATGTTCAGGATTTAAAAATTCCGATTGCCAAAATAGATGATTTTATGTATTACTGTGAGGCAGATGGGGCATTTAGTAGTCTTGTGGACACCCATGATAGGTTGAAAATTTGGAGTTTTTTTAAAAAGAAAAGTATCGTGTATAGGGAAAATAACGGGCTGGAATAGTAGAAGGTTGATGGTGTCAGTTAAAAAGCTTTGGCACATAAATTGCTTTAGTTAAAGAAATTGGAAATGAAGATGAAAGGTTTAAAAAAAGGATTATTGCTGTTGCTATTGCCATTATTGGCATTTTCTACGGCCCATAAATTCTATTTGAGTGTTACCAATGTGCAATATTCCGAAAAGGATGAAGCCCTTCAGATTACCTCAAGGATCTTCATTGATGATTTTGAAGATGTATTGGAAGAACGCTATGGGGTACACCCCAACCTGGCAACGCCCCTTGAATCGGAAACAGCCGATACCTACATCGAAAAATACCTCAGGTCCAAACTCCTGATCAGAATAGACGGGAAGCAGGTAGATTACAAATTTTTGGGTAAGAAATATGACAATGATGTTATGGTCTGTTATCTAGAAGTACCAAAGATTAAACTATCCAAGTTAAAGAGTATAGAGCTCCAAAATGAAGTCCTTACAGACATGTTCGAGGAACAACAAAATGTGTTGCATTTTAAAATGAATGGCAAAAAGAAAAGTTTTGTGCTGATGAAGGATAGTAATAAAGGAATGTTAAAATTATAACTTCTTCAATCGATTTCTTAAAAAAGAGGTAATTTCCGGCGACTAAAAATTTTTAAGAAATGAATAAACTAAAGTATTGTTTTGCTTCACTTTTATTTTTGTTTGCGGCTGTAGTATCCGCACAAGAAGAAGTGAAGGTAGAACGGGAACAAGGGCATACGGCCCAAAGTAAATTTAGGCAGATGTACCAGGAATTTGCCACTCCCAACACCTATAGATCAGCATCCGGTGCTCCCGGACCTGATTATTACCAACAGCAGGCCAATTATAAGATGGATATTCTGTTGGATGATAAAAACACCAAAATCTACGGTACGGAAACCATTACCTATATCAATAATTCCCCTGACGATTTAGAATATTTATGGCTTCAATTAGATCAAAATGTTAGGACCAAGGATTCTAAATCACTCTTAAAAGATGGAGATGGCGTGCCTTTGGCCGAGCCTACATCTGGGTTTGTACAAAAATATTTGACCGAAAATTTTGATGGTGGCTTCAATATAGAGTATGTGAAGGATGCCTCTGGAAAAAACTTGCCCTATACCATCAACCAAACCATGATGCGTGTAGATTTACCGCAGTCATTGAAAAGTAAGTCACAAATTTCCTTCTCCATTAAATGGTGGTACAATATCCCTGACCACACCGTAAATAGAGCACGTTCTGGATACGAGTATTTCCCGGAAGATGGCAATAGAGCCTATGTAATTGCCCAATTCTTTCCTAGAATGGCAGTTTACAGCGATGTTGAAGGATGGCAAAACCATCAATTCTGGGGCAGTGGCGAGTTTGCCCTGACCTTCGGGGATTATGAAGTGAACATTACCGTTCCTGCAGACCATATTTTAGATGGTACAGGAGAGCTTCAAAATAGAAAAGAGGTCTTCACGAAAACGATGATGGACCGTTATGAAAAAGCAAAAAAATCTTATGATAAGCCAGTTTTGATTGTGACCCAAGCGGAAGCTGAGGCTGCAGAAAAAGGTTTCTCAGATAAGACAAAGACGTGGAAATTAAAAGCCCAAAATGTAAGGGATTTTGCCTTTGCCTCTTCCCGTAAGTTTATTTGGGATATGCAGGCGGTTAAATTTGGTGCCAGAGACGTTATGGCGGTATCCATGTACCCAAAAGAAGGGAATCCTCTATGGGAAGACCTATCTACCAAAGCTGTTGCGCATACCTTAAAATCTTATTCTGCCCACACATTTGATTACCCATATCACAAGGCAATTTCTGTACACGCCAAAAATCAGGGGATGGAATATCCAATGATTTGCTGGAACTATGGAAGACCAGATGAAAATGGAAATATTTCTGACCGTGTAAAATATGGAATGATCAGTGTGATCATCCATGAGGTAGGACATAACTTTTTCCCAATGATCGTAAATTCAGACGAGCGCCAATGGGGATGGATGGATGAAGGTTTGGATACCTTTATGCAATATGTGGCCGAACAAGAATTTGGTGAAGCTTTTCCAGAGGTAATTGCACCTAATGATAAATACCCTTCCAGAAGGGGGGATCCAGCTAAGATTGTACCTTACATGAGTGGAGATCAAAGCACCATTGCGCCCATCATGGAGAATCCGGAAAATGTATACCAATTGGGGAATAACGCCTACGGAAAACCAGCTACTGCTCTAAATATCCTTAGGGAAACTGTAATGGGCAGGGAGTTGTTCGATCACGCTTTTAAGACATATTCCCATCGATGGATGTTTAAGCACCCAACTCCTGAAGATTTCTTCCGCACCATGGAAGATGCTTCCGCGGTAGATTTGGATTGGTTCTGGAGAGGTTGGTTCTATACTACGGATTATGTGGATATAGGAGTAAAAGAGGTTAAAAAATACTTTGTCTCCAATAAGCCTACCAAGAAGATGCAGGAGTATATGGCCGCGAGGAATGTTACGGAAGCCGATTTGCCTCCATTGGTGTATCTGGCCGAAGAGGACAGTGAGGATTTCAATGCCGACCTTAAAGGAAAAGCGCCTTCAGAAAATTCCAAGACCTTAAATGAATATATGATGGATAACATGACAGCTGTGGAAAGAGCCGCTGTTAAAGAACCAAAGTATTTCTATGAGATTACTTTTGACAAACCGGGAGGGTTGCCGATGCCTTTGATCGTGGAATACACCTATGCTGATGGTTCCAAGGAAAATATCACTTACCCTCCGGAAATTTGGAGAAAAAGTGACAAAGAGGTAAAACGAGTAATGGCTACCCAAAAAGAGTTGGTAGGCATTATGGTAGATCCTAAAGCAGAAACTGCTGATATAGATACGACCAATAACTCTTGGCCTAAAAAAGATGAGAAGTCCGACTTTGATCAGTTCAAAGAAAACATCAAAGGAGAATAAGTCTAGGCATAATATTCAAGGCCCCAATTGCTTTTTAAGCAGTTGGGGCTTTTTTTTTTGCTAGAAATTTAGGTATTTCGGGATGGCAGTAGATGTCTTTTAACGTGGTTGGATAAAATTAATTTTTAAATAAAATTGGGAGCCTTTTTTATTCAGCTGCCAAACTTCTCATTATATTTGTGGTATGTATGCAAATGTATTATTATTCATAAGCGGTGCCGAGATATTTTTTATCATGTTCATTGTGGTAATGGTATTTGGTGCTGATAAAATTCCGGATATCGCTAGAGGTCTGGGTAAGGGAATGCGCCAACTGAAGGACGCCACCGAAGATATTAAACAAGAAATTTATAAAACTGCCGATAAACAGGGCATCGACACAAGCTTTACCAAGGATATTAAGAAAGAGATTGATAAGGTAAAAGACAGTGTGGAAGATGTTACTGGGGTAATTAAGAGAAAGTAAGTTAGCGCATGCTTGAAAAAATTGCGGAATGGGACCGAAATATCTTCATCTATCTAAATAGTTTAGGGATTGAAGATTACGATGTATTCTGGTCTATAGTGACCAATATTAGTTCATGGACCCCACTATTTGTTCTGTTTTTTATCTTAATATGGGTTAAGTATCCTAAAAAGGAAGCACTTTTTATGACCCTTACCGTTCTTGTGTTAGTAGGTTTTATTTTGGGGATCACAGATTTGACCAAGGAATTTGTGGCAAGGTTAAGGCCCAATAATAACGAGGAGATCAACACCGTCATCAGAATATTACGTAGTCCTACAGGATATAGTTTCTTCTCTGGCCATGCCTCCAGTTCCTTTTCTATAACCACCTTGGTCTTTCTTTTTCTAAGACCAAAATATAAATGGGCTTGGTTATTTTACTTATGGCCTTTACTGTTCGCTTTCAGTAGAATTTATGTGGGGGTCCATTATCCCGTGGATATTTTGGTAGGTGCCATGGTAGGAACTTTTTCGGCCCTTTTATTTTATAAATTGCATCAAAGATTTATAATACCCTACTTAGCGTCAACCCGTCCCTTATAGGCAGTAAAACTGTTTCTACCCTTGGGTCATCCTTTAATTTTTTATTGTAATCCAACAGCACCTTGGTTGCTTTGTCATTGGATTGCAAGGGTTCTATGACCTTCCCTGACCACAGCACATTATCGGAAAGAATAATGCTTCCAGGTCTCGTTTTTGAAAGTGCACTTTCAAAATAGGCATCGTAGCTTGTTTTCCCTGCATCGATGAACACCAGGTCAAAAACCACATCCAAAGTTGGGATTAAATCCAGGGCATCGCCAACATGTTGCACAATCTGGGACCCAAAGCCGCTTTTGTCAAAATACTTGCGTTGAATGCCCTCTAATTCCTCGTTGACATCAATGGTGTGCAACTTTCCTTCTTTTTGTATGCCCTCGGCAAGACATATGGCAGAATACCCTGTATATGTCCCTATTTCAAGAATGTTCTTGGGAGCGATGATTTTGGAGAGCATGCTCAATACCCTTCCTTGAAAATGACCGGTGATCATTCTGGGCTGTATAACTTTTAGATGGGTTTCCCTAGTAAGTTCCTGCAATACCAAAGGCTCTGATTCGGAATGGTCGGCAATATAATTTTCCAGTAATGGAGATAAGAAATGCATGGATACGTTTTTGCAAAATTATGGAATATTATGCTATTTTTGGACAGTACCCATTAAGGATTAATTCCCTAAATAATAACGGAAGATGGAAAATTTTACATGTAGAAAGGCAACTATCGATGATCTCGAGATCTTATTGAAATTTGAGCAGGGCATTATCGTGGCAGAACGTCCTTTTGATCCTACTATTAAGAAAGATCCTGTTACCTATTATGACTTGCGGGAATATATACTTTCGGACGATATAGAGGTGGTCGTAGTCGAGACCAATGGGGCTGTGATTGCTTCAGGGTATGCCTTGATCAAAAAGGCGAGACCTTATTTGGATCATGAAGAGTATGCCTACTTGGGATTTATGTACACCCATCCGGATTATAGGGGTCAAGGTGTCAATAAATTAGTTGTAGAGGAATTAAAAAAATGGGCATCTGCAAAGGGGTTGCAAGAAATTAGATTAACAGTCTACGATGATAATATTCCGGCCATTAAGGCCTATGAAAGGGTCGGGTTTAAAAAGCACATTATTGAAATGAGATTAAACACCCAATAATACTGGCCAAATCTTACATAAATATTAAGAATTAGTTCTTTTTTGATATTGTATTTTTACAGAAAAACTACCCCTATGCAATTTAAGAATACCCTCGAATACGCTCAACAATTGGATGCAGAAGATCAACTGAGTAAGTATCGTGATGAGTTTCATTTTCCAAAAGTAAACGGAAAGCAGGTCATATATTTTACGGGGAACTCATTGGGGCTTCAGCCTAAACGCACCCAAAAATTTGTGGATGAGGTAATGACCGATTGGAAGGAGCTGGCTGTGGAAGGGCATTTTTATGCAGATAAGCCTTGGTGGGATTACCATGAAAGATTGGCTGCCCCTCTGGCAAAGGTAGTGGGCGCAAAACCCGAAGAAGTAACGGTAATGAACACACTTACCGTAAACCTTCATTTGTTGATGGTCTCTTTTTACAGGCCTACCAAAAAACGGTATAAGATCATCTGTGAGGAAAAGGCATTCCCTTCAGACCAGTACATGTTACAGAGTCAGGTTCGCTTTCATGGGTTTGACAG
Source organism: Sediminicola sp. (assembly GCA_041602195.1). Taxonomy (GTDB): domain Bacteria; phylum Bacteroidota; class Bacteroidia; order Flavobacteriales; family Flavobacteriaceae; genus Sediminicola. The sequence goes on from JBFIGS010000099.1 coordinate 5,958, forward strand.
TAACGATGCCATTGTGGAAGTAAAGAAAAGGGAAGGGGAGAATTTTTGGAGAACCGAAGATATTTTGAAGACCATTGAAGAGGTTGGCGAGGAGCTGGCCCTAGTGCTCATTGGAGGGGTCAATTACTATAACGGACAGGTGTTCGATATGGAGACCATTACCAAAGCAGGCAGGGAGCAAGGGGCTTTCGTGGGATGGGATCTGGCACATGCAGCAGGAAATATAGAGTTGAAGTTGCACGATTGGGATGTGGATTTTGCCTCCTGGTGTAGTTATAAATATATGAACAGCGGTCCAGGCAATGCTTCTGGAGTATTTGTGAATGAACGCTATCTGAATCGTAAGGATATCCCGAGATTCGAAGGATGGTGGGGAACCAAAAGGGATACCCGTTTTTTGATGAAGCCAGAGTTTGAGCCCATGGAAAATGCAGACGCATGGCAATTGAGCAATGCCCCTATATTGTCCGTTGCACCTTATTTGGCCTGTTTGGAGCTCTTTGAGGAGGTGGGTATGGCTGCCCTGATAGAAAAACGCAATAAGATTACGGCTTATTTGGAATTCATTCTTCATGAGATCGATAAGGAGGTAGAAAGCTCTTTTGAAATCATTACCCCAAAGGAACGCGGTTGTCAATTATCTGTATTCCTGCATGGAGAAGGCCGACCATTATTTGATTATTTAATGGAAAATGGGGTCATTACAGATTGGCGTGAACCCAATGTAATCCGCTTGGCACCTGCGCCTTTTTATTGCTCATATGAGGACATGTATAGGTTTGGGCAAATTTTAAAATCAGGTGTCTTAAAGAAATAAAGTATTTTTGGCCGTTCAATACCTTATAATCAATGAAATCCTTACGGCTAATCCTTTCCAACCCTAGATATTTTGCCCCAGCTTGGGCCTTTGCCAGTCTGAATATCCTTTTTGGCACTTGGGCCATTTATATACCACAGATAAAGGGAGATTTAGGGATAGATAAGGCTAGCTTGGGTCTGGCATTGTTTTTTCTCTCGCTGGGAAATTTTACTATTTTTCCCTTGGCATCTAAAATCATCAATACAATAGGAGTGGGGAAGGCCACTTGGTACGGGGTGCTTTTAATAAGTGCTACGGCAATACTTCCTTTTTTGGCTCCCAGTTATTATGTTTTGTTGGGTGGCCTCTTCTTATATGGGGCGGCCAATGGTTTTTTGGATATATCCATGAACACTTTGGTAACCGAAATTGAAAAGGAGGATCGTCAGAATTTTATGTCGGCTTCCCATGGTTTTTTTAGTCTTGGTGGGGTCTTGGCAGGATTGGGTAGTTTTATGATCATCTTTTTGGACAATCCTGTCCTGCACATTGTCCTGGCTATAGTATTGGTACTGGGGGTCAATGCATTTTTCTATAAGAATTACATCCATATAGTTTCTCCACCCTTAGAAAAGGAACCTTTTAAATTGAAAAATTTCAGGCCATTACTTTTAATAGGAATCGTTTCTTTTTTAATTATGGGCAGTGAAGGAGCCATAGTGGATTGGAGCGGTATTTTTTTGCAAGAAATTAGTAATGCGCCCGTTGCCCTTATTGGATCTGGATTTTTGGCATTCTCCGTCACAATGACCCTAGGTCGGTTTTTGGGAGATAGCATTAGCGCAAAAATAGGTTCCGTAAAAATTGTTGGCCTAGGAGCCATGGTAGCCATAATGGGCTATTTTATGGTATTGACCACCAATACGTATTTGGCCATAATTGGTTTTGCTTTTGTAGGCTTGGGATTTTCGGCCATTGTCCCCGAACTTTTCCGAATAGGAGGCAACATCAAAGGTGTTAAGACATCCCAGGGTGTTGCCTTTATTGCAGGTACCGGAATTTCAGGATTCCTTCTAGGACCCGTAATTCTTGGTTATTTGGCCGAAGCCTCTTCGCTAAAATTAAGTTTTATTACGCTTTTGGCCTGTTGCATCGCAGTATTTCTGGCAACCTTCTTCCTGAGAAAAAAAAGGTAAGCCTTTTGTCTATTCTGTGACGGTTTTGATATTTGTAAAATAAAGTTTAAAGTTACCATCCTTGTTTTTATGCATTCTGGCTATTTTTAAACCATCTGCATCCAAATAATCCTCCCAAGTGGTCATAGAGGACGGCTCTGCTGCATTCCCTTTTCTAAAGACCCATTCCTTGATAATATGGTCCTCACCAAAATAGAAATCATAGGCGTCACCTGGGGTATATCCGCCTTCACTGCCATAAACTATAGTCAGTTTTTGCATTGGAGTATTACTGATAGGGGCAACTGCCTCGGTGGTATGTTCAAAGGTGAAATTATCTTTGTCCCAAATAAGATTATAGGGGGCCAAGAACCAGTATTTGTCGTTTATAAAACCTCCGTCTGCCTTCATGGACAGGCTATCCACACTTTTTCTGTTGTAAGTAATCGTATCTGTGGCACTCATGGCCGTAACGTCATTGGTTTTTGTGTTCCAGATCCAAGAACGTTCGTAGTGGGTGGTATCCCTATCCACATTAAATGTGAATTCCAGTTCCTTTAAATTATTCCATTTCTCGAAGCCATGGGCGTTAGCCACTTTCTCCAAGACCGTCAATTCGACAACCTTTGTTTTATTTTTTTTATCGGACTTACAGCTAATGAAGAATACAGCAGCTAAAGAAAAAAGGAAGGTATATTTTTTCATATTATTGAACTTTACACAAATATAATTTCTTTTAGATATATATTTGGAAAATCGCTGGGTTTGTTGGGATAACAAATCCCAATAAAATGATTATTTTTGAGTGCAATAAAGAAAACTAACAATGAGTTCAAAAAAAGGTAAGATACAAGAAGCTATAGATGAAAAATTACTGGACGAAAGAAAAGTGTTTTTATGGGGAATGGTCGATGATGATTCTGCAAAACACGTAATTGATCGTCTGTTATATTTGGATTTACAGAACAATAAGGAAATACAATTGGTAATCAATAGTCCTGGTGGATATGTCACTTCAGGCTTTGCTATCTATGATACTATTAAATCCTTGAAAAGTCCTGTCTCTACCGTTTGTTCGGGATTGGCCGCATCAATGGGTTCCATTTTATTGTCAGCCGGAAAAAAAGGGAGACGTTTTATTCAGCCTCATGCACAGGTAATGATTCACCAGCCAAGTGGCGGGGCTAGGGGACAGGCTTCCAATATTGAAATTCAGGCTCGCGAAATAATCAAGACACGTGAACTAAGTGCGCATATTTTGGCGGATAACTGTGGTCAGAAATTCGACAAAGTGATGAAAGATTTTGATAGGGATTTTTGGATGAACGCCAAAGAATCTATAGAGTACGGTATAGTTGATGGAATTTTAGAATAGTTCTTAAATTCATAGCACAAAAAGTGAAAAGTCCTTTCCAATGATTTGGAAAGGACTTTTTCTATATAGACGCCTAAGCGGAAAAAACAAATCTTTCAATATATACGGTTTAGGATTTGTGTTTGGATCAAATCATTACAAAAAAGGGAAGTCTAAACTAGAATTCTTCTGGATGCTCAATAATTTTCCGACTTCTTTCCTTTAATTGCTCCAATTCTTTTTTGTCTTTTTTCCCCAATAGGTTCAGCATCATTCCCATGCGTTGGTTGTTCTTAAAATGCTCTTTCTTTTCATCCAAGAAATTCCAATAAAGGGCATTGAACGGACAAGCGTCTTCCCCAGTTTTTTTGGTGTGGCTATACTGGCAATCCGAACAATAATTACTCATTTTGTTGATGTAATTAGCACTGCTTA
>JBFIGS010000100.1:0-9719 GCA_041602195.1 Sediminicola sp.
TTTGGCTCATTACACTATCATCGTAAAAGAAACCTGTTTCTTTTAACAAATTCAAGAACAGATCATAAGGGCTCTTGATAATGACACCGATGGCCTCATCATCAAAAAAATGCTGGCTTTTGAATAGTTGGGATAGTACAGGGGCTATCTCAAAATTATTTGAGACCATTGTGGTTGCCATTCCATCTATAATTGATTGGGCATTTCCCGCATCATCCTTGGAATCGGGGTGTACAAAGAATTCATAGAGCTTTCTACAGATAAATTGCGCTATTTCATTGGGCCTTTCTTGGAAGAGAATATTGATAACATCATCATATCCCCAATTTCCGGTCTGCCCTAAAATGGTCTTGCTACCAGTATCGTGTTTGCTGGGATCAAAGGTCACTTGAGTACATCCAATCTCACCTCTTTCGACATATCCAGTTAAAGCCCTAGCGGTTTCAATAATATCCTGTTCCGAATAGCCATTGCCTTCCCCTAATGAAAAAAGTTCATAGAGTTCACGGGCATAGTTCTCATTGGGTCTGTTGTTATTATTATAAGCTCCATCCAAGTAGAACAACATGGCATTGGTAAGACCTATTTCATGTACAAAGGTCTTGAAGTTGCCAATTGCATTACGCTGTAAACATTCGGTATAATAATAAAGGAAGGAATTACAGTTATACACCTCCAGTTCCGTAACAAAATGGTTGCTCCAGAAAAAACTGAGACGATCCCTAAGGTTATTGTTGATCAGGCCATTGGCATAGGCCAATTTCCATTCCCCAATTTGGGAATTTCGAAGCGCACGCCGTGCATCGTCGTCCTCGGGGTAGTTACTGTTGTTCCAATCTGCCCAAGTTGGTGCAGGTAAGGGGGCCATGTTTATGGCCTCATTGATCAAACTGTCCACTATTGCTGTTGCAGATTGTCCTACCGCCTGATCTATGGTCTGAACAGACGCGCTAAACCCCAGCCTTCTGTACAAATGCGCAGCCTTTTGCCTGTCCAAGGGCGCAGTATAGGTAGCTAGACTGGAGGTATTACAATTAATAAAGAATTCCATGGTGTTTGGTGCGTTGGTTTCTAGGTTCATAGTTTTGGGGATACTAATAAACGTGTAAATTCTATTGTATAGTATTAGTAATCAGCTAAATTCGTGGAATCAGCTTTTAAATTACGTGCATAAAAATTATTTAGACGGTGAAGTACCTGTATTTTCGACCAACTGCACATTAATTTAGCATATATAGAATTTATTATGGGTAAACATAACGAATTTGGAAAGGTGGGCGAGCAAATTGCAACGGATTATTTGATAAAACATGGATATACCATTAAATACCGCAATTACAGATACTTAAAAGCCGAAATTGATATTATAGCTTTAAAAGGCTCCGATTTGGCAATCATTGAGGTAAAATCCAGAAGCACAAATTTTATTGCAAATATAGCAGAAACAGTTACTTCTAAAAAGAAGCAGTTGTTGGTTATGGCCACTGACCACTATGTTATAGAAAATGATTTGGATGTTTCAGTGCGTTTTGATATTATTACCATTTTTAAACAACAAGGAACCTTTAAGTTGGAGCATCTGGAGGATGCTTTTTATCATTTTTAATCTATAATTATGAGGTGTTTAAGATGGTTATATACCTTGATAGGGAATAGTTGCTTTTAATTATTGATATTCCTTCTATTGGAGAAACAATTAAGTGTAAGAATTTCACAATTATAGACCCCATATTTTGCGCATTAATTTGCGAACATACGATTTCGACTGTAATTTATTCAAAACGACGACTTTATGTGAAAACAGAATTGTTTTATTTGTAACAAATTGTTATATTTGCAGAGACAACCAAACCAATGCAATAAAATGAAAACAATTTCATCCGTCGTAGAGGAGTATATCAAAAAGAAGCCCTTCCTTCAAAGTGCCCTCGCACAAGGAATCATCAACCTAACTTCCCTTTCTAGGCTTGTTAGGCCGGAAATAGAAGAAGAATTGGGAAAGGATATCAGGAATGGTGCTATTGTTATGGCCTTGAAAAGACTTTCTGATGATTTGGAATTTAGGGCAACCCATAAAATAATCAAGGTACTTAAGAATATTGGGGAAATCACCGTGCGTTCTTCTCTGACGGATTTTACCTTTTTGGTTTCAGAATCAATTCTTGACAACCAGACCCAATTAATAAAGGAAGTCAATAAAAACAAGGATGTTTTTTATACCTCTTCCAGAGGGGTCAATGAAATGAATATTGTGGTCAGCAATTTGTTGGACGAAACCGTACAGGAGCTGTTCAAAAATGAAAAATGTACCCAAAAGGCCACCAATCTTTCTTCCATTACCGTTAAATTACCGGCTGAGAATGTATCTGTACCTGGAATCTATTACTTTATTTTCCAGCGCTTGGCTTGGGAAGGGATCGTATTGTTCGAGGTCATATCCACTACTAATGAATTTACCATTATTGTGAATGATGAACAGGTAGATACAGCCTTTAAGACGATAAAGGATTTAAAAGCGCTTTAGAAGTATTCAAACTGTTCCTATTTTTTTAAAAAGGATAGTAATTCGTCCAAATCAGAAGGTTTGGCCACTATTCTTTTTTGGGCGTCCAAAACAAAATAGGTAGGGGTTTGGTGCACATCATAAAGATAAACATATTCATTTTCCCATTTTCCAAGTCCAAGGACATGGGTAAAGCCAGTCAATTTTGCTGATTCGGCCTTCCATGATATGTCGTCATCCTCCAGGCCTAAGGCCAATACTTGTACTTTTTTAGAATCCTTTAATATCTCATATAACTCAGGGACCTCCTTTAAGCAATGGGAACAGGTGCTGCTCCAAAAAAGAACCACATAGTTCTGTGCTCCGGATAGGTCACTCAGTTTTCTGTCGGTTCCTTTGTCTTTCCAACTAATTTCCGGTGCCGTGGCCCCTATTCTCAGACGATTGTCGAGCTCAATTTTATCCGTTATATCCCGTATTTCTTTTTGCGCATTGGTTTTGGATAAAGGAAGCAGATAGTTGTTGTATATAAGATCAGAACTAGCATCCATTTTTAACTTGGTGGTCGCCAACCATAATTTTTCAAAAAGTCTCGCTTTAAATAAAGCATCCACACCCATTATTTTGCTATTCAAAACTTTGAGGTTTTCCTGTACTTCTTGCTCCGCTACATGTTCTGTTGAATTTGATGATGCCGATGAAAAAACGAAAGTTGCTGCCTTGTCCATTAAAAAACCTGAACTTTGGAGAATTGGATTACTGAAATCCAGGACATCAAAAAAGTGTTTTTTTTTGGACAGGTCGTATTGTTCGGGGGACTCCTGTTGTAATGGGATATATGGGCTATTGGCTTTGATGAAATTGGGGGCGATCATCCCTTCGGATTTAGTTTCAAAGGAATTCTGTGTTTGTTTTAAATCATTCACGATCGCATTAAATTTTGCCTTTTCTTTTTGTCCAACAGCATAATAATCGGCCAATTTTTTTTCTGCCGCATTTATCTCTTTAAGATAGGCAAGATAGGTGCCATTTTCTTCGGACGATGTAAAGGAAACTCCATTGGAGGTATTAAACGCAAGTTGGATATCTTCCTTCCCGTTATAGATAACATCAAAATAAAATTCATCTGTAGGTATGGCATAGACCATTCTATACAAACCCGCTTCGGCCGTTTTTGGCATTACCAACTCCAAATTTCCATTTTTTACGGGACCTGCTGTCACATATTCTTGGCTGCTTGGTTTTAATTGATAGGCCATTACCCATTTAAAATCCGCTGAAGGTGAAAATGGACCGGAAATGGTATGTTGGGCACATAGGCTTGTGCCTGCGATTAAAAAGAAAAATAGAAGTGATTTGTACATAAATAATAGTATTCAAGAACTGTTCCAAGAAATAGTGTAACATACCAACATTCTTCAATGTTTCTAGGAAACAGGTTCCGGTGTCTTTGCAAAAGGTTGAAATGCTTTTAATGCTTTGTCCAAGGACTTTATATTTTCAAAAACCAACAATAAACGAAGACCGCCACGGGTCTGTTTTTCCTTTATTTTGCACAAGTGGGCATGCGTCTGCACAAATTGCAGCACTTTGGTAAAGGAGGTGCTTTGGTAAAAGGCCGACTGCTGGTCCGAAATAAAATACCCGATCATCTTGCCCTGCTTTAGGACCACTTTTTCAAGGCCAATGCTATTGGCAATCCATTTGATCCGCACGGAGTTCAAAAGGTCTTCGGCCTGTGTGGGCAGTTCCCCAAAACGGTCCACGAGTTCGGTTTCGAATTTTTGGAGTCCAGCTTCATCTTTTACATCGTTCAACTCCGTATAAAGATTCAATCGCTCAGTTACGTTGTTGATATAGTCATCAGGAAAAAGAAGCTCAAAATCGGCGTCTATCTGGGTGTCCTTTACATAAACTTTCTCTTTTGCACTTCCACCGATTTCTTCATACAAGTCTTTAAACTCGTTTTCTTTCAGCTCCTCAATGGCCTCGTTCAGGATTTTTTGGTAGGCATCAAATCCAATATCATTGATAAATCCACTTTGTTCCCCACCCAAAAGGTCTCCAGCACCCCTGATCTCCAAATCTTTCATGGCTATGTTAAAACCACTGCCAAGATCGGTGAATTGTTCCAGCGCCTGGATGCGCTTACGGGCATCATTGGTCATCACATCATAAGGAGGGGTAATGAAATAACAAAAAGCTTTTTTATTGCTACGGCCCACACGTCCCCGCATTTGATGCAGGTCGCTCAAACCAAAATTATTGGCGTTATTGATGAAGATGGTATTGGCATTGGAAACATCCAACCCACTTTCTACAATGGTTGTGGAAACAAGAACATCAAATTCATTGTTCATAAAGGCCAGCATAAGTGTTTCCAACTTTTTACCGTCCAATTGCCCATGGCCAATTCCAATTTTGGCGTCTGGAACCAGACGTTGTATCATACCCGCTACTTCCTTGATGTTCTCTATCCGGTTATGGATAAAAAATACTTGTCCGCCTCGTTGTATCTCATAACTGATGGCATCTCTTATCGTTTCTTCGTTAAAGCGGATGACCTCACTTTCAATGGGATATCTGTTGGGTGGAGCCGTATTTATGACCGAGAGATCCCTGGCCGCCATCAAACTGAACTGTAAGGTCCTGGGAATAGGCGTGGCTGTAAGGGTAAGGACATCCACATTTTCCTTGATGGACTTTAGCTTGTCTTTTACGGCAACCCCAAATTTTTGTTCTTCATCAACTATCAATAGGCCCAGATCTTTAAACTGTACCTTTTTGTTCACCAATTGGTGGGTGCCTATGATAATATCCACTTTCCCTTCCCCTAAGCGTTCCAGGGTGTCTTTCTTTTCTTTTGCCGTTCGGAACCTGTTCAGATATTCTACGGTAACGGGCATGTCTTTTAATCGCTCATTAAAGGTCTTAAAATGTTGAAATGCCAGAATGGTGGTAGGAACCAGGACAGCGACCTGTTTGCCATTGTCTACTGCCTTAAAGGCGGCACGTATGGCCACTTCCGTTTTACCAAATCCTACATCTCCACATACCAAGCGATCCATGGGACGTTCGCTTTCCATATCTCTTTTGATATCCTCGGTAGATTTGCTCTGATCAGGGGTGTCCTCGTAAATAAACGAGGCTTCCAATTCATGTTGCAGGTAACTGTCCGGGGCGTATTGAAACCCTTTTTCCAGCCTTCGCTTCGCATATATTTTAATGAGGTTGAAGGCGATTTGTTTTACGCGTGATTTCGCTTTTTCCTTTACCTTCTTCCAGGCCCCAGATCCCAATTTGTAAATTTTGGGTTCCTTGCCGTCTTTGCCATTGAACTTGGAAATTTTATGAAGGGAATGGATGCTCACATAAAGGATATCCCGCTCTCCGTAGACCAGTTTAATGGCCTCTTGCTTTTTGCCTTCAACATCAATTTTCTGTAGACCTCCGAATTTCCCAATACCATGGTCAATATGGGTTACATAATCCCCAATTTCCAATTTGTTGAGATCCTTGAGGGTAATGGCCTGTTTCTTTGCATAGCCATTTTTAAGGTGGAACTTTAGATATCTTTCAAATATTTGGTGGTCCGTATAGACCACTATTTTTAAATCATCATCTATAAAACCTTGGTACAATGGGAATACCACGGTCTGGTAGTGCACCTGCTTTCCTACTTCATCAAATATGTCGTGGAAGCGCTTGGCCTGTTGGTCCGTGGCACAAAAGATATAGTTGTTATATCCTTTACCATTATTCTCGTTGAGGTTTTCAATCAACAGATCAAATTTCTTGTTGAAAGAGGGCTGTGGTTTGGTATTAAATGTGATTACTTCAGGTGGACTTGACCTCAGTTGTTTGTTAAATTGGGTGCCAACCTCAATTAAACTGTAATCGTTCAATTGTTCTTTTAGAAAGGAGGAGCTTACAAACAATTCCTTTGGTTCCCCATGCTTGATATCTTCCGAAAGGGTTTTAAAAGCTTCCTCCGCCTTGGCAAAAAGGGAGTCCATACGGTCGAAAAGCAAGTCCAAGTTTTTGGCAAAGACCACCGTATTGGCGGATATATATTTTAGGAAACTTTCCCTGGACTCGTCTAGAAACTTGTTTTCTACATTGGGGATGATGGTGATTTTTTTGACCTTAAGCGTGGATAACTGCGTCTCTACATCAAAGGTTCTAATACTGTCTACCTCATCACCAAAAAATTCTATGCGGTAGGGCTCGTCATGGGAAAAGGAAAATACATCCACAATACCTCCCCTAACCGAAAATTCCCCAGGTTCGGTTACAAAATCGACCCTCTTGAATTTGTACTCAAAGAGTACTTCGTTCAGGAAATCCAATGATAGGGTGTCCTCTAATTTTATCTTTAGGGTATTCTTATCTAGCTCCTTTCGGGTGACTACCTTTTCAAATAGGGCGTCAGGATAGGTGACAATAATTGCGGGCTTTTTTCTGGAGTTGATACGGTTGAGAACTTCAGCACGTAACAACACATTGGCATTGTCCGTTTCTTCAATCTGATAGGGTCTTCTATAGCTTCCAGGATAAAATAGCACATCTGTTTCTCCTACCAGTTGCTCGAGGTCATTAAGATGGTAAGCAGCTTCTTCCTTGTCGTTTAAGATCAATAGAAAGGGGGCTCCGGCATCTTGGAATGCCTCTTTAACCGCAAAGGAAAGGGCAGATCCCGTAAGGCCTTTTAATCTGATATGTATTTGGGGATCGGCAATAGATTTTCTCAGTTTCTGAAGTTGCAGAGACTGTGAAAAAAGTTGGGGTACAATTTTTTTACTCAAGAGTAAAATTTTTTATGCAAATATAAGCACTCTTGCTCTATCCTGAAAAGGATATGTTTAGAAGGCGTTAAAACAGGAGAGAAACTTATCGAAATCTTCTTTCTGGTTGTAAACATTGGGGGAAACCCTAATAGCTTTCCCACGGTAGGATACAAAAATGTTGTGCTCTTGTAACCGTTGTTTTATGTTATGCATTTCCATTTCTTTGGGTAGGTAAACCCCAAAAAGGTGCTGGCCCCTAAAGTCATTCTCTTCTATAAAACAGTTTTGTCCACGTAATTTATCCAAAGCATCTTCGGAAATAAACTGACAATATTCCTGAATCCTTCCTGGTTGCCAATTTATCAGTTGTTCCAAGGCATCTATGAGCATGGGGACCATAATAAAATTACTGGATTCCCCGACTGAGTAACGTCCCGCATGGGGTTGATATTCGTCGTGATATTGGGTCAATTGGGTAAAATCTTCACTGTGCAGTTTGTTCATCCAATTATCCTCCAAGGGTTTGCCATCGTTAAAGACATCGCTGTAATAGGCAACACCTAGGGAATAAGGACCCATTAGCCATTTGTAACCTCCACAGATCAAGGCATCTGGCTGTAAATCTTTTACCGAAAAAGGGAGGGCGCCTATGCTTTGGGTGCCATCAATGATAAGAAGCGCACCCACGGTTCGCGTTTTCTCCCGTACCGATTTAAGATCAAATTTTGTGCCATCTGCCCAATGTACATGGGCCATGGCCACAAGGGCTGTTTTATTGGTAATGGCATTCAGGATGGCTTCATTCCAAAGTCTCCCGCGATCTTTGAAGCCGCTGGGAGGCTGAATAATTTTTATATGGGCCCCATAGGCTTCTGCCAGGCGTCTCCACGTATATACATTGCTGGGAAACTCCTCGTCCACCAAAATTATCTCATCCCCGGCCTTTAACTTTATATTATTGGCAACGGTAGCCGTACCATAGGAAACAGATGGAATAATGGCGATATTTTGATAGTTGGGAGCTTCAATGAGTGCTGCAAAACGCTTTTTTAGGACTACCCTTTGTGTAAAAAAATCGGCTGGGCTAATGGAGTAGGGTTGGCTTTTCTTTTTGAGGTTGGCAATGCCGATTTCCTCTGTGCTTTTTAGTTGGGGAGACATATAGGCACCGTTTAAATAGGTGATATTGTCCTCGAGGCTGAACAAATGTTTTTGGCTGGTTAGCATCTCTAATCGTTTGCCACTAAAATAACCTCATTTTTTGTAATGGCGTACACTTCGTCCTCTTTAGTAGGTGTTAAAATATGCGTGCCGGTAAATTCTCCAAAGGCAGGAAGTATCATTTGGTTTTTCCTCTTAAAAAAACAGGGCAATTTAAGTCGTTGTCGGCCCAGTCCTTTTAGTTTTACCGCGGGATGGATGTGCCCCGAAAAATTAAAACATCCATTTCTTTCTTCTGGGTGGTGGGTGAGTAAAAAAGGAGGGAGGAGCAATTCCTGTATGGTTTCTATGCCGATTCCTTCATATTTTAAGGGGGAAATAATATCGTGATTGCCCATCACCAAAATAATTTTTGATGTTTGTTCGCCTACCCAGGCTTCAAAGAGCTGCCATTCGCTATTTAAATGGGAATGGAAAAGATCCCCCAAAAAACAAATGGTCCTTGGCTTGAATTTTACCACAATTTCCGTGAGCAATTCAAAGTTCTTTTCGATGGCCTTTTGGGGTATGGCCGCTCCATGTTTTCTAAAGTGGGAGACCTTTCCCAGATGCACATCACTTACCAATAGCATGTCTTCTTCCTGCCAAAAAAGAGCCCCAGTGCTATGGAGTGTAATATTCTGATCCTGAATTTGAATACGTTGTGTCATGGAATCTTGGATACCCGCAAAACTACTACTAAAAGGAAAATAAACCACCTCTGTCATCCGATTTACATCGGAATTCATTCTCCTCCTTGCATAAGGAGGAGAGTCTTTTTGTTCCCGTTTTAATTAGAAGATTAATTATCCTTCGATTTATAATTTATTCCCCTTTTAAGGAGAGGTGCCCAAAGGGAGGGGGGATCAACTATTTTTTAAAATGCTCTTTTATTTCCATTAACACAGATGGTAGTTGGTCAAAAACCATTTTGTTTTCAAACCTAATTACAGTGAATCCTAAGTTTTCAAGAAATGATGTTCTTTTATAATCATATTCTTGTGCTGCCGCGTTGAAATGTATTTCCCCATCCAATTCTATAATGAGTCTTTCAGCTGGACAGTAAAAATCAACTATGAAATTTTCAATACTGTGCTGTCGCCTGAATTTTCTTCCCTCCAATTTTTTGTTGGAAATGTGTTGCCAAAGGAAAGCTTCTGCAGAGGTAGCATTGTTCCGAAGTTCCTTTCTGAATTTTTCAAGTATTTTCTTATTGTGCATATTTAAAA
>JBFIGS010000101.1:0-9686 GCA_041602195.1 Sediminicola sp.
TCATCAAAAAAGAACAGAGGGACTAGTATTTGCCGGTGCCATTTTCACCAATTTGTCACATGACCATTTAGATTACCACAAAACCTTTGCAGAATATAGGGATACAAAAAAAATACTGTTCGATAAGTTGCCTAAATCGGCCTTTGCCCTTACCAATATCGATGATAAAAATGGATTGGTGATGCTTCAGAATACAAAAGCCAGAAAATTCACCTATGCCTTAAAATCATACGCGGATTACAGGGCCCAGATATTAGAGAACCAATTTAATGGTCAATTGTTAAAGATTGATGGTGATGAAGTCTGGTCTAGGTTGATAGGGGATTTTAACGCTTACAATATGTTGGCTATTTATGCCACTGCCGATCTTTTGGGATTGGAAAAACTGGAGATTTTAAGGTTACTGAGTGAATTGGAAAATGTAGATGGCAGGTTCCAATATTTTATATCCAAAGAAAAAATTACAGCAATAGTCGATTATGCCCATACGCCGGACGCATTAAAAAATGTACTTATTACGATAAATGCATTGAGGACTGGAAATGAAAAAGTCATTACCGTAGTGGGGTGCGGTGGTGACAGAGACAAGTCTAAACGTCCGGTTATGGGTCATATCGCTACAGAATTGAGCAATCAGGCCATATTCACCTCTGATAATCCACGTACGGAATCGCCTGCTCAGATTATTGAGGATATGGAGGCGGGAGTAGAGGCGCAAAATGTACGCAAGGTGCTTGCTATTGAAAATAGGGAGCAGGCTATTAAAACAGCTTGCCAATTGGCGGAGGCCAGTGATATCATCCTCATAGCGGGAAAAGGCCATGAGACCTACCAGGAGACCAATGGGGTGCGTGTAGATTTTGATGATTATAAAAAAGTGAAGGAATTATTAACGATGTTAAATAAGTAGCATTTCCATTTTCATTTGGAAAAAGGAAAATAGAAAAGAGATATGTTATACTACCTTTTTGAATATTTAGAAAAACATTACCAAATCCCTGGGGCGGGACTGTTCCAGTTTATAACGTTCCGTGCAGCGATAGCGGTATTGTTCTCATTGATTATAGCTACAGCCTACGGAAAGCGTATCATACTCTTTTTGCAGCGCAAGCAGATTGGGGAAACAGTAAGGGATTTGGGACTGGACGGTCAGAAACAAAAAGCAGGTACCCCAACTATGGGAGGGTTAATTATTATCATAGCTACCTTGATACCAGTGCTGTTGTTTGCCAAGCTGGACAATATTTATATCATCCTGCTGATTGTCACCACCATTTGGATGGGGATCATTGGATTTGTAGATGACTACATAAAGATTTTCAAGAAGGACAAAGAAGGGCTAAAAGGGAGATTTAAAATAATTGGGCAAGTGGTGCTGGGTCTAATTGTGGGTTCAACCCTTTATTTTCATCCCCAAGTGACCATGAAAGAAGCGAACAGAACTGTTATAACACAAAGTTATACCGTTGTCGCCCAGTCTGGCAATGAAATTAAATCTACCAAGACCACGGTGCCCTTTTTTAAGAATAATGAGCTCGATTATAGTGTATTTATCACTTGGGCCGGGGAAGGTCTGCAACCGTATGCGTGGCTGATCTTCATTCCAATCATTATCATCATAGTTACGGCTGTATCCAACGGCGCTAATTTGACCGATGGTATAGATGGTTTAGCGGCGGGAACCTCGGCGATAATTGTCTTTACCCTCGGTATTTTCGCTTTCGTTTCCGGTAATATTATTTTCTCGGACTATCTGGATATCATGTTTATTCCCAGGGCGGGGGAATTGGTGGTATTTATAGCTGCCTTTTTGGGGGCCCTGGTAGGGTTCCTATGGTACAATGCCTTTCCTGCCCAGGTATTTATGGGGGATACGGGAAGCCTTACCATCGGGGGTATAATTGCTGTTATAGCCATTATCGTAAGAAAAGAACTCTTGATTCCTGTGTTGTGCGGAATCTTCTTTGCTGAGTCAATTTCAGTAATGCTGCAAGTGGGATATTTTAAATATACCAAGAAAAAATTAGGGGAAGGGAAGCGCGTATTTCTAATGGCGCCACTTCACCATCATTACCAGAAAAAGGGCTATCACGAAAGCAAGATCGTGACTAGGTTCTGGATTATTGGAATTCTCTTGGCAATTGTATGTATCGTAACCTTAAAAGTTCGCTAATGGAGAGATTGGTCATTTTAGGCGGGGGAGAAAGCGGTGTGGGAACGGCCATTTTGGGTAAGAAAATGGGCTATGATGTCTTTGTGTCCGATGGAGGGAAAATAAAGGAAAAATACAAAAAGGATCTTGAAAATCTTGAGGTCGATTGGGAAGAGGAAAGGCATACAGAGGCTAAAATATTGATGGCGGATGTGGTCATGAAGAGTCCGGGAATACCAGATACGGTTTCCTTAGTGGTAAAGCTTAGGGAAATGGATATCCCCGTTATTTCTGAAATAGAATTCGCTTCCAGATATACCGAAGCCACTATCATAGGTATAACAGGGAGCAACGGAAAGACCACGACCACCATGTTGGTCAATCATTTATTGAAAAATGGTGGTTTGAACGTGGGAATGGCCGGTAATATTGGCGACAGTTTTGCGAAAATGGTTGCAGAACAGGATTATGATTATTACGTGTTGGAGATAAGTAGTTTTCAATTGGATGGCATTGTAGATTTTAAACCGCATATCGCTATCATAACCAATATATCGCCCGACCATTTGGATCGATATGATTATAAGTTTGAAAATTATATCGCTTCCAAATTTAAGATAGTACAGAATCAAACCGATGAGGATTACCTTATTTACGATGCTGATGATGAAGTAATATTGGATTATCTGGAACAACACAAAATACCATCCAAGTTGATTCCTTTTTCCTTGGAGAAAGAATTTACGGAAGGCGCATATATAAAAAATAATAAAATACAGATTACAACTCAAAATAACACAATGGAGATGGAGCAAGACACTTTGGCTTTAGAAGGCAAGCACAACCTTAAAAATACTATGGCAGCATCAACTGCGGCCAAGTTGGTGCAGATTAGAAAACAAACAATCCGAGAAAGTGTCCAAAATTTTCAAGGCGCCGCCCATAGATTGGAAAAAGTATTGAAGATCCATCATGTGCAGTACATCAATGATTCCAAAGCTACCAATGTAAATGCAACGTATTATGCATTGGACAGTATGAAGACACCTACCGTTTGGATTGTTGGAGGTTTGGATAAGGGCAATGATTACAGATCCCTAATGCCAATGGTTAGGGAAAAGGTAAAGGCCATAGTATGTTTGGGATTGGATAATTCCAAAATAAAGGATGCCTTTGGTAATGCGGTGGACTTAATGGTGGAGACCTTTTCAATGGAAGAAGCGATAAAGGTGGCCTACAAAATTGCCGAGCGTGGCGACACCGTTTTGTTGTCCCCGGCCTGCGCCAGTTTTGACCTGTTTAAAAACTATGAAGATAGAGGAGATCAATTTAAAGAAGCTGTAAAAAACCTATAGTGTGGTAGATTTTTTTAAAAATATCAAAGGAGATAAAGCCATTTGGGGTGTAGTAGCCCTCTTGGCCCTATTTTCTTTTTTACCTGTCTACAGTGCCAGTAGTAATTTGGTATATGTGGTAGGTAATGGGACAACAGCGGGGCATTTGTTGAAACATGCGATGCTGTTGATCCTGGGGTTTGGTGTCATTTATGGCGTTCATAAGATACCGACTCACTTTTTTAAAGGTCTTTCCTTAATTGCCATGCCAATAGTTTTGTTGTTGTTGGCATACACCCTGGCTCAGGGAACAACTATAGATGGAGCCAATGCCAGTCGTTGGATACGTCTTCCTTTGGTTGGTTTTACATTCCAAACTTCTACTTTGGCGTCCGTGGTTTTAATGATCTATGTCGCTAGGTATCTCACAAAAATAAAGGATAAGGAAATTAATTTTAAGGAAAGTATCCTGCCCTTGTGGCTGCCAGTTTTTTTGGTATTGATACTTATACTTCCCGCTAACTTTTCCACTGCTGCCATCATCTTTTTTATGGTATTGTTGCTGTGTTTTATGGGAGGGTATCCCATTAGATATTTAATAGGGATAATAGGGACAGGAATTCTGTTGCTCACCTTGTTCGTATTGCTGGCCAAGGCTGTTCCAGATTTATTTCCCAATAGGGTTGATACTTGGATCAGTAGGGTGGAAAGCTTTTGGGATCCAGCGGATACGGAGGCTGATTACCAGATTGAAAAGGCTAAAATAGCAATCGCCACAGGTGGAATAGTGGGTAGTGGTGCTGGAAAAAGTGTCATGAAAAACTTTTTGCCACAGAGTTCTTCGGATTTTATCTATGCTATTATCGTGGAGGAATACGGGCTTATTGGCGGTTTTGCCATTATGTTCTTTTATCTGTTGTTGCTGTTTAGAATAGTAGTGGTTGCCAATGGAAGCTCCAGTGTTTTTAGCAAGTTATTGGTCGTTGGAGTTGGTTTGCCCATTGTTTTTCAAGCCCTGATCAATATGGCCGTGGCAGTAGAATTATTTCCGGTAACGGGGCAGACCTTACCCTTGATAAGTAGTGGTGGTACCTCAATCTGGATGACCTGTCTTGCAATAGGGATCGTATTGAGTGCGAGTAATAAAAATATGGAAGAAGAGGAAAATGCCTCGGAATTGGATGATACGAACCCTTTAGAAGTTTTAAGTGGACAACTATAGATTTATACTTTCTGGGGGAGGAACAGGCGGACATATATATCCGGCCATAGCCATAGCCAACGAATTGAAATTGAGGTATCCCAATGCCGATATTCTGTTTGTAGGTGCCAAGGACAGAATGGAAATGGAGAAAGTTCCTCAGGCGGGGTATAAAATAAGAGGATTGTGGATTAGCGGGTTGCAGCGGAAACTGACCCTTAAAAATTTAATGTTTCCCGTAAAATTGATAAGTAGTTTGATCGAAGCTCGTAGCATAGTGACAAAATTTAAACCTCAGGTAGTTATTGGTACCGGAGGCTTTGCCAGTGGTCCACTATTAAAAATAGCTTCTAACAAAGGGATACCATGTGTGTTGCAGGAACAAAATTCCTATGCAGGGGTCACCAATAAGATGTTGGCTCAAAAAGTGGAAAAAATATGTGTCGCTTATGATGGGATGGATAAATTTTTTCCTGCCGATAAAATTGTAAAGACAGGAAATCCAGTACGCAGTGATTTAATGAAGGCGGTTGTTGATAAAAAGGCTTCGGTTGAATTTTTTGGATTGGATGCTTCCAAACCGGTTTTAGTGATTTTGGGAGGAAGTTTGGGGGCAAGAAGGATCAACCAATTGGTAGAAGATAAACTGTCCTTTTTTCAAGCCTTAGGTCTGCAGTTGGTCTGGCAATGTGGGAAGCTCTATTATGAAGAGTACAAGAAACACAGTTCGGATACGGTAAAGGTGTACGACTTTCTGAATGATATGAATTTTGCCTATGGGGCCGCGGATATGATTATTTCACGGGCAGGTGCCGGGTCTGTTTCTGAATTGTGCATTGTGGGGAAACCGGTGATTTTCATTCCGTCACCCAATGTTGCGGAAGACCATCAAACAAAAAATGCACAGGCCCTGATATCAGAGAAGGCTGCGGAGATGGTGAAGGAAAAAGAACTGGAAACTCACTTTGAGGTGGTTTTTAAGGAGATTTTCAACTCTAAGGAGCGCCGAGAGGAACTAAGTGCCAATATTAAGAAATTGGCAATGCCGAATGCTACCAAGCATATCGTGGATGAGATAGAAAAGATATTAAACAAATAAAGCACTATAGAGGATATTAATGAATATTAAAGATCTACATAGCGTTTATTTTATAGGAATCGGAGGCATAGGAATGTCTGCCTTGGCACGTTATTTCAAATTTATTGGAAAGAATGTAGGGGGCTATGACAAAACCGAGAGCCCATTGACCAAGGAATTGGTTGAGGGCGGGATGGAGATCCACTATGAGGATAATATGGAGCTTGTACCCGAACATTGTAAAAATCCAATTGGAACCTTGGTGGTTTATACTCCAGCGGTACCAATAGACCATACAGAATACCAGTATTTTGTGAACCGAGGGTTTGAGGTATATAAGAGGTCGGCCGTCCTAGGATTGGTTACCAACCACAGCTTTTGTTTGGCCGTTGCCGGGACCCATGGTAAAACCACTACGTCCTGTATACTGGCACACCTGCTAAAGGAGGCAGGGATGCCTATCACTGCGTTCTTGGGCGGTATTTCGGAAGATTTCAATAGTAATTTTTTATTAGAGGGCACCGAGGTGTCCGTTGTGGAGGCCGATGAGTTTGATAGGTCTTTCTTGCAGCTTACGCCAAATATAGCCTGTGTTACCTCTATGGATGCGGATCACCTTGATATTTATGGTACAAGCGAGGCTTTGGTCCAGTCCTTTAACGATTTTGCTGGGAGGTTAAAGGCGGATGGAAAACTCTTTGTTCGCAACGGTCTGCCTTTAGAGGGGATAACGTATGGAATAGCTGATGGTTCGGATTTTTGTATCGAGAACCTTAAAATAGAAAACGGGGCTTATCTTTTTGATCTGGTTACCCCTGAAGAAACTTTTAAGGGGGTTAGATTCAGTAAGCCAGGGAAACACAATTTGCTAAATGGTTTAGTAGCCTTTGCGATGGCCTTGCAAACAGATGCTCCAAAACAGGGCTTGGTAGATGCCATGGCAACGTTCAAAGGGGTACAAAGAAGATTCTCGTATCGTTTGCGAAGCGATGATTTTGTATTTATAGATGATTATGCCCATCATCCCACGGAAATAAATGCAGTATATGAGGCTATTGAAGAAATGCATCCCAATAAAAAAGTGTTGGCGATTTTTCAGCCCCATCTGTATACTAGGACGAGGGATTTTATAGATGATTTTGCCAAAAGTTTGGAAAAATTCGATAGCGTGCTCTTATTGGATATTTATCCAGCAAGGGAAAAACCAATTGAAGGAGTAACAGCCGAATGGTTGTTGCAAAAAATAAACAATCCAAATAAAAAACTAATTGCAAAATCGGGATTGATCGAAGAGATTAAGAAACAAGCCCCAGAAGTTCTGGTGACCATGGGGGCCGGTGATATAGGTTTAGAGGTTGTGAAAATAGAAAAAGAATTCGCTCATGAAAATTAATTGGAACTATCTGAAATTGATGCTGTTGCTGGTTTTGGTGATGGGTCTTTACGCGTTTTCTAACCATAGGAGCGGTGTAAAAGCTGTGAATGATATCGACTTACAGTTTTTGGGAGATGAAAATTTGTACACCACCCATGAGATGGTTAATAAATTGTTAATACAAAAATACGGGAACCTTAAAAACGTGCCCAAAGAAAAATTAGTTTTGAATACCATAGAGAAGGTAATTGAGACCGATGAAATGGTAAAAAATGCCCAAGTGTATCTTACTGTAGATGGGAAACTTACGTCGAAAATCATACAGCGAAAGCCAATCGGAAGAGTTGAGGGGGTTAAAAAGTATTATGTAGATGATGAAGGAAGGCGCATGCCCTTCTCTAAAATTCATTCTGCTAGGGTGCCCATTATTACGGGCAACATCACTGGAAAAAGTTTGGAAGATATATACGTAATCCTCGAATATATCAATACGGATAGTTTTCTAAGAAAAAATATCATCGGTATCCATGTGGGTGCTGATGGGGATTACCAGTTAAAGTTCCGTATGGAAAACTTTGTGGTGAATTTGGGAGGTGTTGAGAATTTGAAGGAAAAGTTCAACAACTTTATGGCATTTTATAACAAGGCCACCAAGGACAAGACATTGAATCATTATGATTTAGTGAGTTTAGAGTATAATAATCAAGTAGTGTGCACCAAAATTTAGGGTATGGAACAAGGTAGTTATTCGGTTGGATTGGATATTGGGACCACCAAGATAGTGGCCATTATAGGGAAGGAGAACGAGTACGGTAAAATTGAGATTCTAGGCATCGGAAGATCCAAGAGTCTTGGAGTACATCGTGGTGTGGTCAATAACATTACACAAACCATAAAGTCTATTCAACAGGCCATTGAACAAGCCGAAGCAAATTCGGGTTTAAAGATAGGTTCCGTTGTGGTGGGTATTGCAGGGCAACATATTAGAAGTTTACAACATAGTGACTATATCACTAGGGTAGATTCTGAGGAGGTAATCAATGATGATGATTTGGACAAACTGTGCAACCAAGTATACAAATTGGTCATGTTACCGGGAGAAGAGATCATCCATGTATTGCCACAAGAGTATAAGGTTGACGGTCAGGCCGAAATCAAACAGCCCATTGGGATGTATGGCGGAAGGCTGGAGGCCAATTTTCACGTAGTGGTAGGTCAGGTGTCTTCCATTAAGAACGTGGGGAGATGTATTAAAAGTGCTGGTTTGGATCTGGGCAGTATTACCCTGGAGCCGCTGGCGTCGGCCAATGCAGTTTTGAGTCAGGAAGAAAAGGAAGCAGGGGTTGCCCTGATAGATATAGGAGGAGGTACCACGGATTTGGCCATTTTTAAAGATGGGATCATCAGACATACCGCCGTTATCCCGTTTGGGGGCAATGTAATTACCGAGGATATCAAGGAAGGATGCTCTATCATTGAAAAGCAGGCAGAACTTCTAAAAATAAAATTTGGATCGGCCTGGCCTGGAGAGAACAAGGATAATGAGATCGTTTCTATTCCTGGATTAAGGGGAAGGGAGCCTAAGGAGATCACCCTTAAAAACCTTTCCAAGATCATCCATGCAAGGGTTGTGGAGATCATAGAGCAGGTATATGTGGAGATTCAGAATTACGGTCATGAAGATCAAAAGAAAAAACTGATTGCAGGAATAGTTTTGACGGGTGGAGGAAGCCAGTTGAAACATTTGAAACAATTGGTAGAATATATAACAGGGATGGATACCAGAATTGGATATCCCAATGAACATTTGGCCGGTGATTCCGACGAGGAAATAGCTAGCCCTTTGTATGCTACGGCGGTAGGATTATTGATGAATGCCATCAATACAAAAGCCAAGGTCAAAGCCATTGAAGAGTCCCACGGTGAAGTGGACACGGAAGTTATTTACGATGAAGGTAACGGACAGGCCACTACAGAGCAACCAAAGACATTGAGAGAAAGAAAATCCATATTTGACAAATGGTCCGAAAAGTTGAAAGACTTCTTGGATAATGCGGAATAGGGCATTAAGTAGAGAACACATATCGTATAACCAGTAATACAAAAAGAATGAGCAAGAACACTGAATTTGAAAGTATAGCTTTTGATTTGCCCAAGAATCAAAGCAATGTGATAAAAGTCATAGGTGTAGGTGGGGGTGGTAGTAATGCCATTAATCACATGTTCCAGGCCGGGATCAACGGAGTGGATTTTGTGATATGCAATACAGATTCACAGGCGTTGGACAATAGTCCGGTTCCAAATAAAATACAACTAGGGGTATCCCTAACAGAAGGATTGGGCGCTGGTGCAAATCCTGAAGTTGGAGAACAGGCCGCCATCGAGAGCATGGAGGACATTAAAACCATGTTGGGAACCAATACAAAAATGGTATTCATTACTGCAGGTATGGGTGGGGGAACAGGTACTGGAGCTGCCCCTGTCATTGCCAAGCAAGCCAAGGAATTGGATATCCTAACGGTTGGTATCGTAACCATTCCCTTCCA
>JBFIGS010000102.1:0-9667 GCA_041602195.1 Sediminicola sp.
TAAAACCAATGATCATAGACCATGGACGACACCAATGGCCGGAATATGGGGTCCTAAAGTAATGCTAATCAATGAGCGTTCAGGTTCAGGAGGTGATCTGTTGCCCTATATGTTCCATGCCAAGCAAATTGGACCTATAGTGGGTACCAGAACTTGGGGCGGACTTGTAGGTACTTGGGATACACCGCGATTTATAGATGGTGGCCGCATGGTGGCACCAAGAGGTGGTTTTTATGATGTTAATGGTGAATGGGCAGTAGAGGGTGTTGGCATCTCTCCCGATATTGAAGTGATTCAGGATCCGAAAATGGTAATAGACGGTCATGATCCTCAATTGGAAAAAGGGGTGGAAGAAGCCCTAAAGCTATTGAAAGAAAATGAATTTCAATTAAAACCAGAACCGGCCGCTCCCGTAAAATGGAAACGCCCTCAAGGATATCAACAAGAGTACTAATTTAGTTAAGTTGTAAACTTATTTTGGAATCCCCCTCAAGGTTAAAAGCGCAGTCCTCAAAGCTCGGAGGTCCGAACGTTTTCATTTTGGCGTTGGAAAATCCAATTGCCTCTTTGGGTATCCCCAACCAGTTCGTATCCAACTTATCGTTCCCATTTTTATCGTGAAAAACGGCTAAGGCATAGGTTCCATTTGGAAGGTTTGTTATAACCAAATTGGTTTTCTTTTTTTTGGCCGCCGTACTATCGCTTCTGTAAACAGTTTCAAACTTTAAAAATCCTGTTGAGTTATTGTAAACAGCAACACTGATACGTCCCTCTGAGGAAGCCACACCTTCTATGTCTATTGAAAGATTATTTTGGGAAAAGCCTATGATCGGAAAAAGTATAATTAGAAGAAGGTATCTCACAGTTGTATTTGGATCTAAAAGTTGGCGCAAATTTAAACGCTATTTTTTAATAGTATAATATTATTGTTCAGGTTTTATTTTATCCGTTAAAAATTGAAACATCTGTTGGGTTTCTGTACTATCGGTAAGGTTGAGGAACAACTTTAAAGAGTCTTGATAGACCACCCTTATTTTGGGTTGTGATAGCCTATCCACGTACATGTACACCTCAGTATGATGGATGCTATCCTTAAAAAGACCCTTTTCCCTCTCCATAGCAGAAAATCCATTGATCCTCTCCAAAGAAGGAATCTTTTGAACCATTACCACACTATCAATCTCAGCATACCGTAATTCCTTGTAATAGATTCCCGATAAAATTTCTATGGAATCATTTTCCGTTCTGATCCAGTTTTTATAGTGAGCCGCAAACACTATGAATACCACAATTATGGTCACCACAATCAACATGTTGAGCATCCATGGCCGTTTATTGTTCTTTCTTCCCATTACTCTCCTTCTTTACTTTTATACTTATCGAACCAAGCCAAGGTATGTGCAATTTTGGTGATCAGGTTACTGGGCCTATTAGCAATACCATGACCGGCTCCGGGAATCTCCACTAAAACCGTTTCGATCTTCCGTAACTTCAAGGCGTGATACAATTGCTTAGCTTCACTGGGCGGCGTCCGTAAATCGTCCATCCCTACCATCACCATCGTAGGTGTTGTAATATTCCCCACTAAGGACAAAGGCGAAAATTTCCAATAAGCCTCAAAGTTTTCCCAAGGCTGCCCAGGCAATCGCGAATTGGCATACCCAAAATAATTATCGGCCACCAAGGTCTTGCTGATCCAGTTCATTACTGGTTTAGCCACAACTGCAGCTTCAAATCTGTTGTTTTTTCCTATCATCCAAGCAGACATTATACCGCCGGCACTCCCTCCAGTTACAAATAATTGGTCTTCATAGGCTATTCCTTTTGCAATGCAGAAATCCACCCCATCCATAACGTCGTTATAATCTTCTCCAGGATAATTATGGTACAATAAATTCCCGAACTCTTCCCCATAACTGGTACTGCCCCTAGGGTTTGGATAAAAAACAATATATCCGGCAGCGGCATACAATTGCATTTCAGCTGAAAACCGATCTCCGTAATTTAAAATGGGGCCCCCGTGATTTTCCACCATAAAGGGATATTTTTTAGTAGCGTCATAATTAGGTGGATATACCACCCATCCTTGGATATCTCGCTGATCATAACTGGATTTGTACCAGACCTCCTCAACAGTCCCCAATGTTCTAAAATCTAATAAATCCCTGTTGATACTGGTGATTTTCTTTGGGGTTTTGTCCTTAGCCTTTAAAACGGCCAATTCTGCCGGATAGGAGGGTGTAGATTCTGTAAATGCTATGCTTCCATTTTCTGAAATGCTAAAACTCCCCCCTGCATAAGGCCTTCCAATGGAGGTGCCACCCATATTATCTGCTAACTTGGTTACCTTGCCATCTAAAGTAATATGGGCAATCTTACTATTGCCCAAGTCGTCATAACTAATATAAAGTCCGCCACTCTTTGCGTCCCAAGCAACAAGGTTAACGTCCCTATCCAAATTGGTGGATACTTCCCTTTTACCACTGCCATCTATATTCATTAGCTGCAGTTTATCTACCTGATACGCCTGCACCTTATCCGCATTTCCTACATAGGCAATATACCTACCGTTGGGTGAGACCAATGGATTGGAATCTGGACCTTTCCTATCTGTCAGAGCAATAATTTCCTTGGTATTTACATCCACCGAATAGATTTCACTATTTCTAAAATCATATTCCCAATCATCATTTCTATTGGCCGAGAAATATATTTTTCTCCCGTTTGCAGCCCAAGATAACGTGCCCCTATGATTAAAATCTCCTGAAGTAATTTGTCTGGCGGCGCCACCTTCTGCAGGAATCACAAAAACATGGCTGAATCCAGGATCAATATAACCGCGCCCATCGGCCTCGTGATAAAGTCTATCCGTGATCCTTGGGGTATCGGCCCATTTGGCGCCTTTCGGCTTTGCAGGCATTTTAGCCAAGACCGGAGCTGCCTGTGGCACATTCATTGAAAATGCCAGTTGATCCCCATCCGGAGACCAAGTTAAAGAACCAGGACTAAAAGGAAGCTGTGATATTTTCGCAATTTTTCCAGTGGCAATCCAATACACAAATATTTCCGAGCCTTCATCAGTACCGCTTACAAAAGCCAAACGATCTCCTTGGGGTGACCATTCTGGGCTAGATTCGCTAACTTCCCTCGAAGTAAGTTTTTGGTGCTGCGACCCATCGGATTTGATCATCCAAAGGTTGCCAACGGCCTTGTCATCCATAATATCAAAACCCATTCTACGGTAGACTATCCAATCGCCTTGGGGTGCAATCTGAGGATCGGAAACATATTCCAAATCAAAGATGTCCTCATAGGAAAAGGAGGCTTTGGGCGTTTGTGAAAGACATAAAAGGGAGATAAAAAAGGTAAAGAGCAAGGGTGACTTTTTTTGCATGGTCCAAGATTTTTTTAAGTGATTAAACTTAATCAATCCGTAACACTAATACAAGGGACATGAACCACCTATCCCCTAAAAAGGAAGAACCGATCTTTCATCTCCTCAATGGCCGCACTTTTATTGGTGATAATATAATTAATGGCTTCGGCTGTAAACACTTCGCCTTTTGGTGTAAGGGAAATGATTTGATCCTCAATAACTATCATATTGTTTTTAACGGCCAGGTCCAAGACCGACTTTGCCGTGACCTCATGCCAATTGATGTGCTCGTTTAGATGCTTGATATGTCGCTCTGCAACCTCCTCATGATTCTGTAAGTGTAGCAGAAAGGTAAGAAGATGAACCTCTATCTGCTGGCGTTTTTGACGGTACAGTACAGATATCAATCCAGTATTCGGTGCAAACAGATAAACCGCAAGAAACAACACGCCCAATACTGTTGTAATGGAGCCTGCAATGGATGCATCCAACCAATGTGCCACCCAATACCCGAGAATTGCGGCAATCATCCCAAATAAAACGGACAACCATAACATTTTCTTTAAATCCTTGGTCAATAAATAGGCCATAGCGGCAGGAGCTATCATAAGGGCCACTACCAAAATAGCGCCTACGGCATCAAAAGCCCCAACCGTAGTTACCGATGCCACTGTCATAAGCCCATAGTGCATAATTACAGGGGAAAAACCCAACGTAGCTGCTAACTGGGTATCAAAGGTGCTCAATTTAAGTTCTTTGAAAAAGGCAACCAATAAGCCCAAGGTGATCAGTAAGATGGTACCAATAACGTAAAGTGATTTAGGTCCTATATCCGTGCCATTGATCATCAAACGATCAAAAGGGGCAAAAGCCAATTCCCCCAAGAGAACGGCATCAATATCCAAATGCACATCCCCAGCATTCTTGGCAATTAAAATGACTCCAATACTGAACAGGGCAGGAAATACAAGTCCAATGGCCGTATCCTCTTTTACCAATCCTGTTTTTTGAATGTACTCCACTAAAACTACAGTAAGAATACCACTAAAAGCTGCTAACAAGATCAACCATGGAGAATTTAGGTCCTCCGTAAGGAAAAAGCCGACCACAATACCGGGAAGGATGGAATGGCTTATCGCATCACTGATCATGGCCATTTTCCGTAAGACCAGAAAAGTTCCTGGTATGGCACAGGCTATGGCCACAATACATGCTATTAACTGTATTTCCAATTGTGCGCTACTCATACAAATTTTCTTGTCGGTTATATAAATTGATGGCCTTATCGAATCCTTTTGGGGTCAGGGACCAGGTAGATCCGTCTATGGTTATGTACTCCCTGTCGGCCAACTTTTTAAGGGAGCTTTTGGTATACCCCTGAAAATTATTTAGGATCCTCACTTCGTGTGGATGTGATACGTTTTCATGGGTTTTGGCAATATCGTACATAAATGCAAGGGTTTTGTGCAATTGCAGATCGTTCCTGTTTTTCCAATGCCTGATTTCTTTGAACAGTAGTCCACGTCCTGGGGAAAAAATAAAGGAGATCACCACAAACCCGGCCGCTATCAATACAATAACTGGTCCCGTTGAAAGATTGTTGGAGCTAGCGCTTACCGCAGTTCCAAGTATCCCAGAAAATGCCCCGAACATAGCGGCCAAGAATACCATCACTCCTAATTTATTTGTCCATTGCCTAGCCGCTGCTGCAGGCGCCAATAACATGGCACTCATAAGGACAACACCCACTGTTTGCAGTCCGATTACGATGGCAAGAACAATGAGGGAAGTAATGAGCATATCCAAAATCTGGGTGTTAAAACCCAAGGATTTCGTATAATCAGCATCAAAATGTAGGACTTTAAATTCCTTCCAAAAAACCGCCAGGACCAAAAGGCTAATTATCATAACGATGGTCATCAACCAAACATCACTCTCTACCAAAGTGGCTGCCTGTCCAAAAAGATATTTATCCAAGCCTGCTTGTTGTGCATTGGGCATTTTTTGGACAAAAGTGAGCAAGAGCATTCCAAAACCAAAAAACAAGGATAGGATCAACCCCAATGCCGTATCCGATTTCAAGTGGGTTTTTTTTACGATTCCCCGGATCCAAAAAGTTCCTATCAAGCCACTGATCAAAGCCCCTATTAGGAGGGTATTACTTGTTTTTGCCCCAGTAATGAGAAATGCTATAACAATTCCAGGCAAAGCGGCATGTGATATGGCATCTCCCAATAAGCTTTGCTTCCTCAAAACAGCAAAACTACCTAGTAGGCCACAGACCAAACCTAGAACCGCGGTTCCCAAGGTAATGGTCCGCAAGGTGTAATCGCTAACTACCAGTGAAAAATACTCTTGTAGTGACATTTGATTTCTTTAAAATTAATTTAGAACGCTCACCTTATAATTGATACCATATGTTTTTGTGAGGTTATCGTCGTTAAAAATATCCTTGACGGAACCGGTGGCAATTTTTTTAACGTTCAAAAAGGTAACCCAATCAAAATATTCCGGAACGGTCTGTAGATCATGGTGCACTACAACCACAGTTTTACCCGACTTACGCAATTCTTTAAGGATGTTCACAATGGCTCGTTCGGTAGTGGCATCGACCCCTTGGAAAGGTTCGTCCATAAGGTAAATACTGGCATTTTGAACCAAGGCCCTGGCCAAGAAAATACGTTGTTGTTGGCCACCGCTCAATTGGCTGATCTGTCTATTTTTAAATTCCAGCATCCCCACTTTCTCCAAAGCTTCCAAGGCTTCCTTCTTTTGTTTCTGTCCAGGTCTTTTTATCCATCCCAAGCTGCCATAGGTACCCATTAAAACTACATCCAGAGCTGTGGTGGGGAAATCCCAGTCCACACTCCCCTTCTGGGGCACATAAGCCACCAGTTGATATTGTTTTTTATAGGGTTCTCCAAATACCGTGACGGTTCCGGCAATAGGTTTGATAATGCCCAAGACTGCCTTTATCAAAGTTGATTTTCCCGCACCATTAGGACCTACAATCGCCATGAGCACCCCTTCGGGAATGGCAAGATCAATATCCCACAATACCGGCTTATAATTATAAGCTACGGTAAGGTCATCTATTTGGATGGCAATTTTATTGTTCTTTTCCATGGCCTTTTATTTTCCCTATTTAAGGGCATTTACAATGGTATTCACATTAAATAGGAACATTCCTATATACGTCCCCTCCACAGTGCCCTTGTTACCAAGAGCATCTGAGTATAAACTCCCTCCAATGGCCACATCATGCCCCTTGGATTTAACCGAAGACTGTAAGGCTTCAATTGTTCTTCTTGGAACCGAAGATTCAACAAAAATGGCTTTTATATTTTTATCGATAATAAAATTGGAGAGTTCCTGAACATCCTGGACCCCTGCCTCTGTAGCTGTTGAAATCCCTTGTAATCCAACAACCTCAAACCCATAGGCATTCCCAAAATAATTGAACGCGTCATGGGCAGTTACCAAGATTCTCTTTTCTGGAGGCAAAGTTTCAATAATTTGCTTTATTTCTTTTTCCAAGGCCTCCAATTTTTGAATATAGGCAGCACTGTTCTTATCAAAAAGATCTGTATGCTCTGGATCCATTTCCTTCAATTTTTCTGTGGTGTATTGGGTAATTTTCTTCCAAAAACCAATATTAAACCAAATGTGGGGATCATAATTGGAAGCAAAATATTCCGAACCAATAAGCTGACTTGTGTCTATGGCATCTGCTACTGCAATGGTCTTTTTGCCTCGACTTTCCATTTTTTCGAATATCTCCACCAATTTTCCCTCTAGGTGTAGACCTCCGTAAATCACCAAATCTGCATTAAACAGTTTGCTCACATCTCCTTCACTCGCCTTATACAAA
The DNA here is from genome assembly GCA_041602195.1 of Sediminicola sp. Taxonomy (GTDB): domain Bacteria; phylum Bacteroidota; class Bacteroidia; order Flavobacteriales; family Flavobacteriaceae; genus Sediminicola. The sequence goes on from JBFIGS010000102.1 coordinate 7,248, forward strand.
TGCGGATCTACCCCACTTCCCATGAGTCCTTGGATTTCCACAACGTCTCCTCCGATATTTTGTACCATATCGGTGATCATGGTCGTAGTGGTTACCACTTTAAGTTTACCGTTGGGGTCCTTTTCCGATTTATTTTTGCAGGCCACTATAGCTAACAAGGCAACTAATATTAATTGTTTTTTCATTTTCTAATTTTTAATTGGGCACCCTAAAGCTGATACCCGCACTTAATAAAATATCCTGATCATCTGTTATTCCTTTCCCTATTGTAGCATCCAATTGTATATTCGGCTGCAACAGATATGTGATCCCCATATCGAAGAAATGGTTAGCGGTGCTATTTTCAGGAAAATTCCCATAAAGTTCAGCGTAAAACCCGAATTTTTTTGTAATACTATGGCCGTAGGCCACTGTATAGATATAAGCCAATTCGGGCGAATCATTACCCCATTGGGCACCTACATTGTAGGACAGATTGGATTTATCTGATAGGGTATGCGAAAATGCAAACCTAAAGTCGGCCCCAGTTGTTTGTGGCTTAAAATCGTCACTTGCGGTAAAGGGCAAGAACAAATGCCCTATCAGGCCAATTTCCGGGGCCCCGTTTTTCTCTTCCGCAATACCCACTTTAACCCCCAATAAGAGGGGAGAAAATCCATTGAGCTCTCTTACAGTACCGAAACCGCCGATTGTTGTTTGCCTTGTCTCCAGGTTCCAACCAACACGAAGCTCCATATTATCCAGAAGACCGTATCGCAGCAAGGAAGTGTTGTAAACCGTCCTTTCCCGTTTAACATCATTATTGTCCAATGATTCGTACAAACCACCTGTTTCCACTTGTAAATATCCTTTGGGCACCAAAGTTGGTGCTTCCGTTGCATCTGGCCTGTCCGTCACTATAGTACCAGGCCCCACATCCTCTTGTTGTCCACGCAAAACTAAGGTGGGACCCAACAAGAGCATTAGAAAAATAATTGATGTCCCTAGATGACGATTCATTATCATTACGATATTTTAATGAATAAATTAGATGCAATTTGATTTGATATGTGTTCCCTTCGATCCCCTATCTTAATATAAAATGAATTGTCGAACTCTTCTTTTTCCAAAACCGTGATTACATCTCCCAAGGCAATTTTGTTTTTGTCCAAAAATTTTAAAAAAGCCGATGAGGAATCTTTCACCCCTACACAAATCCCATTTGAATTAACGGGAACTTCACTGAGCAATTTTCGATCTGCTGGCTTAAAAATTCCGTTTTTGTCTGGAATAGGATCACCGTGTGGATCAAATTTTGGATGATTAAGGAACGTATCCAGCTTATCAATAAGCTTTTCACTTTTTATATGTTCTAATTGCTCGGCAATCTCATGCACCTCATCCCATGAAAAGTCGAGTTTTTCAACCAAGAACACCTCCCATAGCCTATGTTTACGAATTATTCCCAATGCCACTTTTACGCCTAATTCCGATAAGGTGACTCCTTGATATTTCTTATAGTGCACCAAGTTCTTTTCGGCCAATTTCTTGACCATATCGGTGACCGAGGAAGGCTTGGTTTCCATCAGTTCGGCTATAGCGTTGGTAGATACAGCAACTGTGCCCTTATTCCCCAAATGAAAAATGGCCTTAATATGGTTTTCTTCCGAATGCGTCATCAAATAGTAATTTAAACAAAAATACATTTTTATTAATAAAAACAAATTTTTAGATTTGCCTAAATTTAAATTTACTTTAAATGAAAATTATTTTTTTTACTTGTCTTTTACTGCCTCTTTATTCCCTTTTTGCTCAAACTGGAACTTTGGAGGGCCAGGTTATGTCGGATGGAGAGGTATTGCCATGGGCAACTATACAACTCAAGAACTCCCAGATTGGAACTACTACAGATGAATTGGGCAGGTATAGCCTAAAAGTGCCCTATGGCACATATACCGTGGTATGCCAAAGTATTGGATACAAGTCTATATCAAAAGAGGTCACCATTACGAATACCACACCATTGACCTTGAACTTTCAATTAAAAGAAGATGTAATGGGCCTGGAACAGGTTGTAGTTACAGGAACTAAAACAGATAAAAGAAGAACAGACTCCCCTGTGATCGTTAATTTGATCAATAGCAAAACGTTGGACAACGTGGTGGCGACCAATCTCTCAGAAGGCCTTCGATTTCAGCCTGGACTCCGGGTAGAAACCGATTGCCAAACCTGCAATTATACACAGCTCCGCATCAATGGACTCCAAGGAGGTTATTCGCAAATACTTATCAATGGGCGGCCCATCTTTAGCCCTCTAACCGGTTTATACGGCATGGAACAAATTCCTACCAATATGATAGAACGCATTGAAATAGTCCGTGGTGGTGTCTCAGCGCTTTATGGGTCCAGTGCTATTGGGGGGACCGTTAACGTAATTACAA
>JBFIGS010000103.1:0-9572 GCA_041602195.1 Sediminicola sp.
CAGATCTGGAGAATTTGGAACTAAAAAATAGGGAGCAAAAACAGGAAGTGGAAAAGCTCCAGGAAAAATTTACCAAAGAGTTCGAGAATTTGGCCAATAAAATTTTGGATGAAAAGAGTACCAAGTTCACTGAGCAGAATAGGGAAAACATCAAAAACATCCTAATTCCACTTCAGGAAAAGATCTTGCTTTTTGAAAAAAAGGTAGATGACAGCCAAAAAGAAAGCGTGGGGATGCACTCTGCTTTAAAGGAACAACTGGCCAATCTACAAACGCAGAACCTTAAAATTACCCAGGAAGCGGAAAACCTCACCAAAGCCTTGAAAGGTGACAGCAAAATGCAGGGGAACTGGGGCGAATTGGTGTTGGAACGCGTATTGGAAAAATCTGGCTTGGAAAAGGATCGTGAATATACGGTACAACAAAGTTTTACCAGAGAGGATGGAAGCCGTGTCCTACCTGATGTTATCATCAATCTTCCGGATGGCAAAAAAATGATCGTGGATTCCAAAGTATCCTTAACGGATTATGAGCGTTATGTGAATGCGGAAGACGATTTGCGTGATAAGTTCCTCAAAGACCATGTTAATTCCCTGCGCAGGCATGTAGACCAATTATCCGCTAAAAAATATGAGGATCTTTACGAAATGGAGAGTCCAGATTTTGTGTTGATGTTTGTGCCAATAGAACCTGCATTTGCCATAGCCATCAATAACGACAATTCTTTATACAATAAGGCCTTTGAACAAAATATAATCATTGTGACCCCTTCTACCCTATTGGCAACCTTGAGGACCATAGACAGTATGTGGAACAATGAAAAACAACAGCGTAATGCTATTGAAATTGCCCGTCAGGCCGGGGCACTTTATGATAAGTTTGAAGGCTTTGTGACCGATCTTACCAAGGTTGGCAAAAAAATGGATGAGGCCAAACAGGAATACAAAGGAGCCATGAACAAATTGATAGATGGTAGGGGAAATATCATTACCAGTATTGAAAAGCTCAAAAAAATGGGGGCAAAAGCTAAAAAGTCGATCCCCGCATCATTATTGAAACGTGCAAAAGAAGACGATCTTGAGGACGATTTTGAGGAAGAACCTAAACTTGAACTATGAAAAAAATTTTGATTATCAGTGTTGTGGCCATAATAGCCCTTTTTTCCATGTATTATGCCTTTGTCTATTATGTGCCCTATAGTGATGGCGTACGTTCCGGAGAACTCATAAAAATAAGCCATAAAGGGGTTTTGATCAAAACTTGGGAAGGTGAAATAAGCCAGGGAATCTCTGGGGCACAGATTTTTACCTTTTCCGTACTGGACAAAGATCAGGAGGTAATAGATAAGCTTCAGGAATATCAGGGACAGTATGTAAAAGTGAATTATGTTGAACGCTACAGAACCTTTGCATGGCTGGGGGATACCAGATATTTTATCACGGATGTAAAACCAGAACGTTCACCACATTTTAGAAACTAACCGCCCATGGAAAAATTTAAGACATCTAAAGAGACCCGTATATCTTTAACAGAGCTAATGCTTCCGGCGCATTCTAATTTCGGAGGAAAAATACACGGGGGATATATCCTAAATCTAATGGATCAGATTGCCTTTGCCTGTGCTTCCAAACATTCACGGAGCTATTGCGTAACAGCATCGGTCAATAAGGTAGATTTTTTGAATCCAATAGAAGTAGGGGAATTGGTAACCTTAAAAGCCTCCATTAATTATACGGGGCGCACTTCTATGGTAGTGGGTGTCCGGGTTGAATCTGAAAATATAACCACAGGGGAGCTCAAGCATTGCAATTCTTCCTATTTTACAATGGTTGCCAAAGATGCCAACGGGAAAAACATTCCAATTCCTGGCCTGCTTTTAACGGACAAACAAGGGATTAGACGCTTTGCGCGAAGCATTCAACGAAAAAACGAATCTACCTTAAGAAGTTCCAAGTTCACCTCCTCTAAATTTCAGGTAGAGGAATACCTTGAAGCTTTAAAGACCGAAAATGTTAGTCTCCAACTGACATAAGTCCCTTGGCAGCATCTGAATCTAAAAACCAGATCAACTGTCCCGATGTTGGGGCAACCAAAGTAGCTGGATAGGTAACATAATCCCCTTCCTTTTTCATAATTTCTTCCACCTTTTCAGCTTTTCCAGCTCCGGTCACCAGAAAGGCAACCTCTTTAGCATTGTTGATGATTTTCCCCGTAATGGTGATTCTTCTTTGTCCAGAATCTGGGTGGATGGCAACGGCGCAATTGGCTTTGGCATTCCACAGCTCAATTTCATGGGGAAAGATAGATGCGGTATGTCCGTCATCACCCATACCCAATATCACTAGATCAAATTGTGGTATTTTCTTCCGTTTAGGCAATTTATCATCCAACAGCTGGGCATATCTCTTTGCTTCTTGCGCTGGATTATCCTCTCCTTGAATGCGGTGGATATTGGTCGCAGGAATACTAATTTTTTCAAACAAATGATCTAAGGTCATTTTGTAATTGCTCTCGTCATGTGTTGGTGGTACACAACGTTCATCCCCCCAATAAAAATGGACGATATTCCAATTTATATCCGTTCCATATTCTTCGGCAAGCATATCAAATACAATTTTTGGCGTACTCCCGCCAGATAAGGCAATATGTACCTCTTCCTTGCTATTTGTGATTTTGACCAAGTATTCCGAAAAACGTTTGGCTACTTCTTCTTTGCTTGTATATATCTTAAGTTCCATTGTATTTTTTTTAACTGATTACGCAGAAGCCCGGATCGTCTGCCATATGTTCCCCAGGATTCCTCCACCCCATGCTGCCTTCAATCAGGTCATCCCCATTTTTGGGACCCCAGACTCCAGCAGAATACCCATAGGTCCGCACATCGGTGCCCTTCTCCCAATAATTGAGAATAGGATCCACAAAACTCCACGCTGCCTCCACCTCGTCTGCTCTTGCATATAGCGTGGCATCACCTTGCATGGCGTCCAATAATAAGCGTTCATAGGCTTCCATCACATTGGTTTCCGATAGGCTGGAATAGTAAAAATCTAAATTTGCACGTTCTACCTTAAAGCCTTGACCTGGTACTTTTACACCAAATTTGATCATTATTCCCTCATCGGGCTGAATACGGATAATTAATTTATTATCCTTATTGTTCATATCCGAATTCTTGAATATTTGATGGTGGGGTGATTCAAAGTGAATCACAACTTCTGTCACCTTAGTGGGCATCCTTTTAGCAGTACGCACGTAAAAAGGAACATCTTTCCAACGCCAGTTATCCACGTAAAATTTAATGGCAGCATACGTTTCCGTCATGGACTGTGGATGTACATCGTCCTCTTCCCTATATCCCTTTACTGGCTTACCTTCAATTTCAGAGGCAAGGTATTGGCCCCTGATGGTATTCTTTTCCAAAGTCTCTTTATCCTTCATGATCCGCAAGGATTTCAAAGCCTTAACTTTTTCATTTCTTATTTCCTCTGCACTGGCATCTATGGGCGGCTCCATGACTATAAAGGAGATGATTTGTAACAAATGGTTCTGGAACATATCCCGTAAGGCTCCTGACTTGTCATAATAGCCACCTCGTTTTTCTACCCCCACGCTTTCTGCATTGGTAATTTCTACGTGGTGGATATAGTTCCTATTCCAAAGTGGTTCAAAAATACTATTGGAAAAACGGGTCACCAATAAATTTTGTACCGTTTCCTTTCCTAAATAATGGTCTATCCTATAGATCTGGGATTCATTAAAGTACTTTTGAAGTCCTTTATTCAATTCTTTGGCCGTATCCAGGCTATAACCAAAAGGCTTTTCGACTATGAGTCTTTTCCAACCTTTGGTCTCATCATTTAACCCTTGATCCGAAAGATTTTTAGCTATGACCTCATATAAATTGGGAGGTGTAGAAAAGTAAAATATGAAATTGTCTTCAGTATTGTACTTTTCATTTAAAGTCTTGATCCGTTTGGAAATACTGGTATAATCCGTGTCGTATTCCTGTCCCAAGTCCTCGTAGAATAATTTATCGGAAAAGGCTTTTATGAAGTCTTCATGACCTTCTTTAACCCTATCTTTTAAATAACTGCTTTCATGGACTACTTTTTGCCGGAACTCTTCGTCGGACATATTGCTCCTACTTGCACCTAATACTATAAAATTTTCTGGAAGATGTTTTCCTTTGTATAAATTAAAAATCGCCGGGACCAACTTTCGGGCAGTTAGATCTCCTGAGGCGCCAAAGATCACCAACATTTGATTTGCAGTCTTATTCATATTCTATTGCAATTGCATTGGAATTTATCCATTTATTTAACAAAATCAGCCTAAATAGATACATTGGGAGTTTCAAAAAAAACTATAGGCCCAAAAGTCGATATTTTAAATTAATTTTGAAATCGTTCTAGTTGGGCGCTAAGATAAAACTTATTTAAGTTATACAATTTACATCGTAAATTACTTAACATATCAATAGTGAATTCAATTAATTCACAACAATAATAAATTATGGAGAAAACTACATACGATTTTGGGCTTATAGGTCTAGGGGTCATGGGACGTAACTTTATACTGAATGTGGCCGATAATGATTTTTCTGCTTTTGGATATGATTTAGATCAAGAGAAGGTAGATGCCCTTATTGAAGAAGGTGGCAATCCCAAGAGGGTCAATGCTTCAACGGATCTAAAAACCTTTGTTCAATCTTTGGCCAAACCTAGGAAAATTATGCTCTTGGTCCCTGCTGGTAAGATAGTGGATGCGGTGATAGAAAATCTGTTACCAGAAATAGACAAGGACGACCTTATTATAGATGGTGGAAACTCGTTCTTTACCGACACGGACCGAAGAGAGGCCTATTTAAAGGAAAAAGGCATCCATTTTTTTGGTTCCGGTGTGTCAGGTGGGGCAAAAGGTGCCAGAAAAGGCCCAAGCATCATGCCAGGAGGTAATAAAGAGGCATATAAGGAAGTACAACCAATATTTGAAGCTGTATCCGCAAAATTCAACGGGGAGCCCTGTGTTGCCTATTTAGGACCAAAATCTGCCGGTAATTATGTAAAGATGGTCCACAATGGTATTGAATACGGATTAATGCAACTGACCTCGGAGATCTATGATCTACTAAAAAAGGCAGGCGGATTTAACAATGACGAACTACACACCATTTTCAATGAATGGAATCAAGGAAGGTTACAATCTTTCCTGATTGAAATAACCGCTGAGATCTTTGCCCAAAAAGACGATAAGGGCACAGGTGCCCTGGTGGACAAAATTCTGGACAAGGCAAAGCAAAAGGGAACCGGAAAATGGACCTCACAAAATGCCATGGATCTTGGTATTCCAGTTCCATCTATTGATATTGCCGTTAGTATGAGAGAGATTTCTGCCTTGAAAGAGGAACGCGTATTGGCAGATTCACTTTATGGACGACCAGAGCCCAAGGCCATTGATAAAAAAGAATTGGTAAAAATGGCAGAAGCTTCATTATATTTTGCTTTTATCAATACCTACGCACAAGGATTGCACCAATTGAAAGATGCCTCCAAGGAATACGGCTATGAGCTGGATCTTTCTGTAATAGCTAAAATATGGAGAGCGGGCTGCATTATTAGGGCCGCGATGTTGGAAGATATTTCATCTGCCTATTCATCGGACACAGATCTGCCTAATTTATTGTTGGCACCGGCCTTTGTTGAAAAGGTAAAGGGTACAGTTGCTTCAGCCAGACAAGTTGTGGCCTACGCGGCAACAAGCGGGATACCATTACCGGGATTGTCCAATTCATTGACCTATTTTGACGCCTATACCTCAAGCAAGTTGCCATTGAACCTGATACAGGCACAACGGGATCATTTTGGTTCCCACACCTACGAAAGGAATGATATGGAAGGGATTTTCCATACCGAATGGGGCTCTTAATATAGAACCTAACAAATAGAAAGCCCTGTAAGATCACTTACAGGGCTTTTTTTATGGGTCGAACAAATCCCCTGGTCTAGGTAGATTTGATCGGAATATTACTTACTCAAGTACATTTTACGTCTATGGTACAGGTTGTAGAACTCATCATCCTTAAGGTTATCTATAAATAAAATACTCTCTCCTGTACTTTTCATTTCTGGACCCAAATTTTTATTTACGTTCGGGAACTTATCAAAAGAGAATACCGGTTGTTTGATCGCGAAACCTTCCAATTGCGGATTAAAAGTGAAATCTTTAACCTTTTTCTCCCCTAGCATCACCTTGGTGGCGTAGTTCACATAAGGTTCCTTATAGGCCTTCGCAATGAATGGCACGGTACGGGAAGCCCTTGGATTTGCCTCGATAATATATACAACATCATCCTTGATGGCAAATTGGATATTGATCAGACCTACTGTATTTAAGGCCAGGGCAATCTTCTTTGTGTGATCCTTGATCTGCTGCATTACAAACTCCCCTAAGTTAAACGGAGGTAAGGTTGCATTAGAATCACCTGAATGGATACCACACGGCTCTATATGCTCCATGATCCCTATAATATACACATCCTCCCCATCACAAATGGCATCTGCTTCAGCTTCTATAGCTCCGTCCAGATAATGATCCAACAACAACTTGTTGTTAGGAATAGATCTCAAGAGACCTACTACATGGGATTCCAATTCTTCTTTGTTGATGACAATTTTCATGCCCTGTCCCCCCAGTACATAAGATGGTCTTACCAAAAGTGGAAAGTTCAACTTATCTGATAATTCAAGTGCTTCTTGAGCTGTTTCTGCTACACCAAATTCTGGAAATGGAATATTGTTTTCCTGTAACAACCTGGAGAAACTACCCCTATCTTCCGCTAAATCCAAAGATTTAAAGCTAGTACCTATAATCTTTATGCCGTATTTATCCAGTTTTTCGGCCAATTTTAATGCGGTTTGTCCTCCTAACTGAACAATAACACCTTCCGGTTTTTCATGGCGGATAATATCATAGATATGTTCCCAAAATACAGGTTCAAAATAAAGTTTATCGGCCGTATCAAAATCCGTGGAAACCGTTTCTGGATTACAGTTGATCATAATGGTCTCATAGCCACATTCAGCCGCTGCCAAAACTCCATGTACACAACAGTAATCAAATTCTATCCCCTGTCCAATCCTATTTGGTCCGGAACCTAGAACAACAATCTTTTTCTTATCGGTAACAATACTATCGTTCTCCACATACCTTTTTCCGTCTGCCGTTTGTATTTCTTCCTCAAAGGTGGAATAGTAGTATGGCGTCATGGCCTTAAATTCTGCAGCACAGGTATCAACCAATTTATATACCCTGTTGATCCCTAAGGATGATCTTTTATTGTAGACCTCGCTTTCATAACAATCTACCATATGTGCAATTTGTCTGTCGGCAAAACCTTTTTGTTTCGCTTCCAACAACAACTCTCTAGGCAAAGATTCTATGGTGTACTTCTCAATCTCTTTTTCCAAGAAATTCAATTCTTCATATTGTCGCAAGAACCACATATCTATCTTGGTGATCTCATGAATTCTGCTCAAGGGAATCCCCAATTGTATGGCATCATAAATTACAAAGACACGGTCCCAACTAGGAATAGTCAACTTACTGATGATCTGATCGTAATCTTTATATCCTTTCCCATCGGCTCCCAGTCCATTTCTTTTTATTTCTAGGGATTGTGTAGCCTTGTGCAATGCTTCCTGGAACGATCTTCCGATCCCCATTACTTCACCTACCGATTTCATTTGAAGTCCCAATGTTCTATCTGACCCTTCAAACTTATCAAAGTTCCATCTAGGAATTTTTACGATCACATAATCCAAGGTAGGCTCAAATAAAGCCGATGTGGATTTAGTGATTTGGTTATCCAATTCATCCAAGTTGTAGCCTATTGCCAATTTAGTAGCTATTTTGGCAATTGGATATCCTGTGGCTTTGGATGCCAAGGCCGATGAACGGGAAACCCTTGGATTGATCTCTATCGCGATTATATCTTCTTTTTCATCCGGACTAACAGCGAACTGCACGTTACACCCTCCTGCGAAGTCACCTATGCTGCGCATCATCAATATGGCCATATCACGCATTCTCTGATATGTTTTATCCGAAAGTGTCATTGCCGGTGCAACGGTAATAGAGTCTCCTGTATGGATCCCCATAGGGTCCATGTTTTCTATGGCACAGATAATGACAACATTGTCATTTTTATCCCTAAGTAATTCCAACTCGTACTCTTTCCAACCCAAAAGAGCCTTATCTATCATTACCTCGTGGATAGGAGAAATTTCCAAACCACGACTCAACATCTCATCAAAATCCTCTTGTTTGTACACGATGGAAGCTCCTGCGCCCCCTAGGGTATAGGAAGCTCTGATTACCAAAGGAAAACCAAATTCCTGTGCAATTTCCTTCCCTTTCAGAAAAGAAGTGGCAGTGGCCTGAGGGGCCATACCTACCCCAATTTTCAACATCAGCTCACGGAACTTTTCGCGATCCTCTGTAATATTGATAGCATCGATATCTACTCCAATGAGTTCAACTCCGAAATCTTCCCAGATACCTTTTTCATCTGCTTCTATACAAAGGTTCAGTGCCGTTTGTCCGCCCATGGTTGGCAAGACCGCATCTATATTGGGATGCTTCTTTAATATCTCGATTATCGACTTTGTATTTAAAGGCTTTAAATATATATGATCCGCCATGGATGGATCTGTCATGATAGTAGCTGGATTACTATTGATCAAAACAGTTTCTATACCATCCTCACGTAGAGATCGTAAGGACTGTGATCCTGCATAATCAAATTCACACGCTTGTCCGATCACTATGGGACCAGAACCTATAATTAAAACTGATTTTAAATCTTTTCTTTTTGGCATTGGATATGGCGTTTAATCTAAATTTTAATAAACAAAAAAAAGGTGCTACTTATAAAAAGTAACACCTTGATATTTTTAATAACAGTACAGTCATTATTTTTTATGTCTTGGCTCTGAAGAAACGCTTAGTTTTTTTCTACCTTTAGCTCTTCTTCTGGCAAGAACTTTTCTACCATTGGCTGATGCCATGCGTTCTCTAAAACCATGTTTGTTTCTTCTCTTACGCTTTGACGGCTGATATGTTCTTTTTTGTCCTGGCATTTTTAATACTTTTTGATGTTTTCAAAACCGCGGTTCTGTCCGCAAAATCTGGGCGCAAATATACGAAGAGTTTTCACTTTCACAAATCTAATTAAAAAAATATTTACGATTGTTTTTATTACTTTTGCGATCGATTATTCAGGAACCTATTTTTTACATGAGACATTTTCTCTCTTTTTTACTTTTTACCTTCTCTATCACTACTATTATCGGGCAAACCTCCCTTCAATATACGCTAAAAATTGGAGAGGTTTTTCGGGTGAAACAGCATGCCCAACAGACCATTATCCAAGAATTGGATGGGTCCTCCCATGAGATAATCAACCAGATGAACGGGCTACTGGAGTTTAAGGTTGTAGGAATAAAGGAAGAAAACTACATTATTAGCCTTACTTTTAAAGATTTGAATCTAAGAATGACATCTAGTATTCAGGG
>JBFIGS010000104.1:0-9564 GCA_041602195.1 Sediminicola sp.
AAAAACGAGATGAATACTTTGACATAATCATTGCCTCATCCAATGAATTGAATCGATTGATAGACAACTTATTAGAATATTCTAGGACTGGTGTTTTAAACGAAGAGCTAGAAGAAGTACACTTATCCGAAATCATAGAAAAGACAGTAGACCAATTTAATGCGGAATTGGACGCATCCAAGGCAGAGATTACATTTGACTTGGACGTAACATACTTGCACGTATATCCCATACTCTTTAAAAGATTGTTCACCAATTTGATCAGTAATGCCTTAAAGTATAGAAGTGAAGAGGATCCGCTCATAAGAATTTCTTGTAAAAAAAATTCGGACTATTTTCTTTTTGAAGTTTCTGATAACGGCATCGGCATCCCGGATAATCAGAGAGAAAATATATTTAAAATATTCAATACACTCGTTAAGAGCGAAGACAGCAATGGTATTGGATTGGCCGTTTGCAAAAAAATTGTTGAACTTCATGGAGGACAAATTTGGGTAGAACCCAATGAAAGGAAAGGAACGAAAATAATATTTAAAATAGCTAAATTAACTTAAGCATACAATTAGAGTGATGTTCTACTTAGGGTTCTGATACACCCATCCCCTATTGCCGCAGCATACGAAAGTTTATTTATAGTATACCAACCAGGTGTACCATTACCCACCATTACAGGGGTAACTACATAGGAAGGCTTCTTCTGTATATCCTTTGTCAAGAAAGGATTTAGGACCTTTGAGAGGAATCATTATTTGTTCCAACGGCAACCCCGGGAACCTAATATAAAAAAAGGAAGAGGAATTTCGCCACGGTAACCCATTTATTGCAGGCTGTTCTTCTAAAGGATCGATACCTTACTTAAGCTGCAACGGCCCCTCATATCCGTTCCCTAACATTAGATTCCTTGGCACATGCATAGCGTTTATTTTTGCCGAACCCATATTTGGAGGAAGCTGCTATTAAGTGAGCATTTTTTACGCCATTTCTTTAATGCTTTTCGAGAATTTTATCCAAAAATGAATGGACTCGCTAATAACCCTGTTGAAATCATTGAAGTTTTGTTCTTTTGTTATAAAACAGGAAGCATTGAGGTTATAAGCCTTTTTAAGGTCTTCTTCCGAACTAGAGGTGGTTAAGAGTACCACGGGTATATGGTCATACTCTTTTCTGCTCCGAATATATTTCAACACCTCGAAACCATCAAATTTCGGCAAGTTGATGTCCAAGAAAATCATATCTGGAATATGCTCATGATCCTTTAAGAAATCCAGCGCCTCCTTACCATCTTTCTTAATAACAGTTTTCAAACAACCGATATCGTGGAGGATCTCTTTCATAAGAAAGAGGTCACCTAGGTTGTCTTCTACTATTAAATATGTTGCGTTCTTCATTAAAACTGGGGGTTTTTATATGAACCATCAAGGTATTAAAATTAACTCTAACCGATGTTTTCCATGTTGATAAAAAAGGGTTCTAAAAAGTCATGATTTCGGAAATCATCAATTTGTCCCTGTCTCAAGGGTTTGGATAGAAAATCGAAAACTCTGGTAAAATTATTTGCTTGGGTTTTGTCCGATTCGCTAATGGAAGATGTTAAAATGGCTACGTGGATGTTCGATTCCACCTCATGCGTATTTAAGGCTTCCAAAAATTCCCATCCGTTCATAACGGGCATATTGATATCCAATAGAATTATAAAATTGTTCTTTTTAGTGTTATTGCTTAACAGATAATCTAAAGCTGTACGCCCGTTGTGAAAAATAGTTGTCTTGCCCAGCCCTGCCTTTTTCACAATTTTATTGACCAAAAAACAAATTACTTTGTCGTCATCTACTATCAAGACATCATATATCATATTTTCCCTTTTTCTATTTCAATTTTCACATTTGAGGTCTTGGAGGATATGTCCTTTATTATTTCATCCAATTCATTGGCCGAGTTCATAATTTCCCCTATATAATCAAATTGATCTCCGGTTAAGACAATATCGTCCTTCATTAATTCAACAAGCCCCATTAATCTGGCCAACGGGGCACGTACAATGTGAGACTGTATCCAAGCAATATCCCTCAAACTGGTATTTTGTTCTTCAATGGCCTTAATATGTAACGCTCTTTCGGTAATATTATTTGACAATATTACCTTAGAATTTTTATCCCCAAAATTTAGATCATTGATGTAGATTTCCACATCTATAACCTCCCCGTTCTTTAAAATATGTCTTTGGTTTTTTACAACTGCAACATCAAGCTGATCTTTACTTTTAAAGACGTTTCCCGAACGATTCATTTCATCGCTATAGACGATGTCCGAGATCTTCATTTCCAAGAACTCAGAATTGCTGAATCCGTATTCCCTTGTAGATGCCTTGTTCACGTCCAAAATCTCCAGGGTCTCCTCATCGTAGACCCACATGGGCTGAGGACTCAATTGAAACAAACTAGAATACCTTTCCTGAGATTGCTTTAATTCATCTATAAATTTGGTTCGGTCTATATTGTGGATTATTGCTTTGTACAGGGAAAAGCCAGAGAGCTTATCCTTTATCATATAATCGGAAATCCCCAATTTTAGTGCTTGTAGGCTAAAGGAAATATCCGTGTAGCCCGTTAAGATGATAATAGGAGTTTGCCCTCCCAATTGAAGCATTTCGCTCACCAGTTCCCTTCCGCTATTGTCGGGAAGGGTTAAATCCAATAATATAACCTCAAAATGGTCTGATCCTGAAGACAGTAGTTCTTTGGCCCGAGCAAAAGTATGGGCCAGAGTAATATCTGGATCCAAAATATACTCCTCAATATACTCCTCCACTAAAAAAGCATCTCCCGGATTGTCCTCTACCAGAAGTATCTTATACCTATATTTGTCCTTATCCATCTAGCATTTTTAATCTTTAGGATACTCAACGATCGATAACCAAAATTGCTCGATCTTTGCAATGGCTGATAGAAAATCCATCCCGTCTACTGGTTTGATTACATAACAATTCGCATATCCCCTGTAAGAGTTCTTAATGTCATAATCTGCGGAAGATGTTGTTAGGATAATTACCGGGATTTGTTTTAATTCCTCATCCTCCTTGATTTCCTTTAATACCTGGTGTCCGTTCTTCTTGGGTAAATTTATGTCCAAAAGAATAAGGTGAGGTCTTTCGAGCTGTTCGTACCCTTTTTCACGTTTTAACATGGAGATTGCCTTTTCCCCATTATTGGCCACAATGAGCTCATTTATTATTTTGGCATCGTGCAATGCTTCTTTGGTCAATAATATATCTCCTTCGTTATCCTCAACAAGTAAAATTCTTATTTTCTTCATTTTTTTATTTTTTTCAAAGTAAAAATAAACGTACTGCCTTGGTCGGTCGTACTTTCTACCCTAATACTTCCCCCGTTGGTTTCTATTATTTTTTTTGTTGTGGCCAAGCCCATTCCTATACCGGAATATTCGTCTCGATTGTGTAGCCGCTGGAAAATAATGAAAATCTTGTCAAAATATTGAGGATCTATCCCTATTCCATTATCGGTCACAGTAAATTCCCAAAAATCTCCCATGTCCTTATGGTAGATGCTAATTTTAGGGGGGATTCCTTCTTTGGAATACTTGAGACTATTGCTGATCAAATTGGAGAAAATCTGTCGTAATGAGGTTTCAAAGGATCTTACCATTGGCAAGTCCTTGTAAACAAGCTCGGCTTTCTTTTCCCTGATCTGTTTCTTGTAAAGGATACTTATCTCATTCAACAAGGGGTT
The DNA here is from genome assembly GCA_041602195.1 of Sediminicola sp. Classification (GTDB taxonomy): domain Bacteria; phylum Bacteroidota; class Bacteroidia; order Flavobacteriales; family Flavobacteriaceae; genus Sediminicola. The sequence continues at coordinate 3,747 of JBFIGS010000104.1, forward strand.
CAAATCTACTTCTTTGGGACTTTCATTAAGGGAGCCTACGCGTGAAAACTCTAGCAGTTCCAAAATGATCTTCCTCATCCGAAGTGCCCCGTCAACCGCAAAATGAATGTACTGAATACCTTTTTCATCCAAGGCTTTCTCATACCTTTTTTCCAACAACGTTAAAAAACTGGTAATCATCCGTAAGGGTTCCTGTAGGTCATGGGAAGCAACAAAGGCAAATTGTTCCAATTCTTCATTGGATATTTGTAATTGTTTGGCTTTAAACTTTAACCTCTTATTAAGGTCTACCAAAGAATTCTCATGGGTCTTACGTTCGGATATATCCTGTATGGAGCCGCTGATCCTAATAACTTCCCCGTTACTTACCTCAGGGACCCCTATGACTTTTATCCACTTGTCTTCTCCCTCAGCCGTGGTAATCACTAGTTCTTCCGTAAAGGATATACCGTCCTTTACGCTCAGTTCCACAAGTTCCGAAATTTTGGACCTGTGCCAACCTTTCTTGTAAAAATTAATGGCCGTTGCTATTTCTGGATCAAACTCCAATGGGACTTGGTGTATTTTTTTTGTGATTTTGGACCAAAACAATTCGTTTTTTACTACGTCGTATTCCCAACTACCTATTTTTGCCAGATTGGATGCCTTTTCCAACAATTCTTCCAACCTCCTCTTTTCCGTTACATCGCTGCCCATGCAATAAACAACTCCATCATCCTCAACCATGGTGATGGTCCAAGAAACCCAAAATACTCGGTTTCTATTGGTAATGCACCTGGTTTCAATAGTGGCATGTTGCTGGTCCTGCACAGATGTTTTTAAGGCATCTTCCATAATGGTTTTGTCATCTGTATGGATGATGTCCAAAAAGTTGGTCCCTATACACCCATTTCCCATTTCTTTGGCAAAAATTGGATTTACCTCCTTTAGGGTATGGGTTTCATCAAGTACGCAAATGTATCCCGGTGAAAATTGGATCAATTGGTTCAAATCCTCCTCCAGCTTCTTTCTTGCCAATTCCTGAATTAAATAATTGATTATCTCAGGTAAGCAACCCAAGGAGATTAATTGTTCTTTGGATTGTTCGAAAGCCAAAATTAAGGCTCCTTTACTTTCTTTCGATATTAGAGGCGCCCCGTAGACCATTTTAAACCCATTGGCCCTGGCCCAGTCATAACGTCCAAATTCCACATCCGTATCCGTGTTTTCCCATATATAGGGCTCTGAGTTCGTCAAAACCTCTCCCGCCAGGTCGCTTCCCAGGGGAATGACATTATCCCGACCAAAATCCTTTATATCACTATACGATTCCTTGGCGTAATGGTTTGCCACCATTTTCAAAGAATTTTTATTTTGGTTCATAGACCAGAATTCAACCATCTGCGCACCTAGATCTTCAAAAAACAAAGCGGCGATACGCTCTAAAGTATCATGATGGTTAAGTTGTTCATTAAAAACATGGGACAACTTATTCAAAAATCCATGTAAGATCTCTCTATTTTTCTTTTCAGTAATGTCTTTTTGTATGGATATCCAATGCGTGTACCATCCTGCCTCATTAGCTACTGGGGCTATCGAAAGGTTCACCCAAAATTCCTTCCCGCTTTTGGTATAGTTTAGAATATCCTCGTCTACTTTTTTCCAAGCTCTTAAGTCGGCCCCCATCTTTTTAAGGACTTTTTTATCCGTTTTCGGACCCTGTAATATTCTAGGTGTTTTCCCAATGGCCTCTTCCAAAGCATATCCTGTGCTTTTTGTAAATGCTTCGTTAACGTATACGATCTCAGGCCCATAGGGTTCATACAATGGCTCTGCCTTTGTGATTATTATGGGATCCGCGGATTTTTCCAATACTGTTTTAAATATATGCAGCTGCTGCTCCTTTTCCCTTTGAACGGAAATATCCTGAATGGCTCCTACCATTCTAATTGCCTCTCCTTTTGCATCCCTAATAATGAATCCTTTGTCCAAAACCGTTAAATAATCCCCATCTGCTTTTTTAAATCGATATTCAGCACTCCAGGAGGTGTGGGTACCGGAAAGGGACTCATTTAGGGATTTTAAAACCTCGTTCTTATCCTCTGGGTGAAGTTGTTCTTGCCATTGCCCATAATTTTTACTTACATCATTATCGGGCCTATAACCAAAATTCAATTTATAGTTTTCACCCCAATACAAATGCTCCTTCTTCAGGTCTAAATCCCAAATGGTATCCGAGGTGGCCAAGGTTGCATACTTGTATCTTTCGTTATTGCTCTTGATGGTCATTTTATTTTCATAGTCATCCGTCCTGTCAATAACCGTAGAGACCATTATTCCTAGATCTTTTAAAAGTATGTTCTTTGAATCTACATATCTGGTTTCCCTGTTTTTTGTGGTGACCTTGATACCGTTCCATTGCATTCTTTCATCTTCCCCACTCTCAATATCACTCTGTACCCTACCCCTTATTTCATCTCTGTAGGCCTTTTCTGGATATACCTTGTTAAAGAAAGCATCCATTTCCGAAATTTCATCTGCCGGCCATCCGTAAATTTGACAAAATTTATCGTTTACCGCTGTTGCTTCCCCAGATTTCAAATCGTGCACTACAATTCCTAAAGGCAAGTTTCCTAAAATGGCCTCAATGAAATTATTTCGCTCACTCAGTAGTTCTAATTGCCTTTTCTCTTCGGTTATATCAAAGATAAGTGAGTCCCAGTATATGCTGCCATCAGGATTTTTAACGGGCTTCCCTACTCCCCTATGCCATTTTAAGGTGCCGTCAGTATGATTTATACGCCATTCTGCCTTCCAAAGAGTCATTGTTTTAGCAGATTGTTCAATAGAAGAAGTAACATTACCTACATCTTCTTCGTGAATCAATTTCCAGACAAGACTGTTATCCTTAGTGGCTTCTTCTGCCGAAATTCCCCAAAGATTTAGAAAGCCCTTACTTACATGGGTCAAACTATCAGAGCCATCCACGTAAATGGTATACCTGAACATAGACCCTGGGATATTGTCGGAAATGGAGCTTAATTTTTCCTTTGTCAGCTCTTTTTCCAGGACATCCAATTGAACGCCCGATATCTTAACTGAGGAACCATTCATGGAATCAATTCGTTTTCCTTTACAATAGACCCAAATCCAGAAATTATTCTTGTGAAGTAATCTATATTTCAAATCTATTGTACTTATACTTCCCTGAACACAACCCTCCAATTGGCGTTCTAGCTCTGGGAGATCATCTGGATGCACCCAACGCAACCAATCGTTTAGATTTAAACCAGCTAAGGAGTCAAAATCCAAACCTAACATAGACAACCAGATGGAATTCACCTTAAGAGTGTTATCCCCTATATATAGCTCCCAAAGACCAGACCCCGTAGATTCAATGACTTCCTGAAGCTTATGGTTCTTTTGCTCCAGTTCCTCCTTATACTTGCGAAGTTCAATGGTATTGGACAGTTGATGGCTGAGAGTTTCAAGTCCACTCAATTCCGATTTGGTAAAATCCCTAGCTTCCCGGTCTATGATACAAATACTGGCTATGATTGTTCCTCCACTATTTTTTATGGGGAACCCTGCATAACTCACTATCCCGGGAGCACCCAGAACAAGGGAGTTGTTCTTGAAACGAGCATCTTCCCTGGCATCTTTTACTATCAAGGGTTCTCCTGATCCATTGATGATATATTTGCAAAAAGAATGTTCAAGGGGCGTATCGTTCCGTTCCAAACCGTACTTTGATTTGAAAATTTGCCGTTCGCCGTTGACAATGGTGATTAAGGATATTGGACTTTTACACAGTTGTGCCGCCAATTCCGTTACCGCATTGAAATCAGATTCTGGAATGGTATTGATTATCCGATGCGATTCAAAAATATCAGTACTGTGAGGTTCACTCTTTAAGTCTATGTTCCTTAATTTCTCCATGCGTATACGTGGTATTGTGATAAAATTCTCTTAATCCAATTTTCAATTCAATAGGGTTCAGATTGCAATTTCACCACCTATAAAATTCTTTTTATATCCCTGATTACTCTGTTTTCCTTTTTTAGGGCCTTTTACTGCTTCTTACTTTTGTTTTTTTTTGAATTAACCGCTTACTGTCCATCGTAAAATAAAATATGGAACCTCCGTTACCATTGGGTTCCATCCATATGTTCCCATTGTACATGGCAACTATTTTTTTACAGGTCGCCAATCCTATACCAGAACCGCTATACTCCGACTTTCCGTGCAACCTATTGAATAAATTGAAAATTTGGTCGCGGTACTCATGTTCTATGCCCAACCCATTATCGGCAACCATAAAGAGCATCTGTTCCGGACCGTCCTTCAAACATTCAATTTTCACCTTGGGCACATTGTCTTTCGGTTGGTACTTTAGGGCATTCCCAACTAAATTTGTGAACAATTGCCTCATGGCAACACCATCGGCAGCTATTTCGGGTAAATTACCTATGATTATTTCCGCTTGGCGATAAGGGTCATCTAATTTAAATACTTCTGCAATATCGGTCACTAGGGCGTGTAGGTCCAACATCTTATTGTTGTGGATGCCAGTCTTTGAATAGGCGAGGATACCTTGGATCAACTCACCCATTCTTTTGGCACCATCAACAGCAAAATGAATGTATTCCCTACCCTTGTCATCAATAATAGGGTCATAGCGTTTTTTAAACAACCCAAGAAAACAGGTGATCATCCGTAGGGGTTCTTGAAGATCATGTGCCGCTACATAGGCAAATTTTTCCAATTCCTCATTTTTTTCCAATAGCTGTTCGTTCATCTTGGCGACCGATTTATTGGCCTCTTTCAGTTTATGCTCCGTATTTTTTAGGAGACTGATATCCACAGCTATATATAAATATCCATTGATATCCCCATTTTTGTCTTTTTTGGTGGTAATGGACAGTTGTACCGGAAATACCTCCCCATTTTTAGGTACATACACCCACTCCATTCCTTTAACCAAATTGGTTTTTGATAACTCCAAGAGCATGTCCATACTTTGCCTGTTACCAATGTCGGCGTTCACAAGTCTTTGGTACTGCTGAACCACCTCCTCTTCAGAAAGCACAATCATGGGAGTTTGTTTATTGGTCATCTCTTTGGCGGTATACCCCAATAAATATTCAGCCCCCTCATTGTATGTAGTAATAAAACCATCAAGATCTGTTCCTATAATGGCCACATTCTCCGTTCCTCTCATTAAGCTCTCCATTTCGGAATTATATTCCTCTACTTTGGCCTGAGCTTTTTTTGTGGATGTAATATCTGTGATTTGGGAAATAAAATGTAGAGGCCGGCTTTCCTGATCCCTAACCATGGACACAGCAATAACGACCCATACAATTGAACCATTGCTATGTAGGTATCTTTTCTCTATCTGATAATTATTTCGGGAAGCTTCCTTTAATTCCTTTTGCAAGGCCAAATCCCTTTCCAGGTCCTCTGGATGGGTAATCTCCTGAAAAGAACGTTTCAAAAGTTCCTCCTCGGTATACCCCAATAAGCCACAAAGACTTTTATTGACACGGAGCCATTTTCCATACAAATCCACTATTCCCATTCCAATGGCCGCAGATTCGAACACCTGTTTAAAAAGCTGTTCACTTTGGGCCAGTTGCAACGCTTTTAATTTTTCCTCATTTATGTCTTGTATGGTGCCATAAAGTTCAATGGTCTTTCCCTTATCAATCTTTGAAAAGCCCCTGGCCCTTACCCATTTTTCTTTTCCTTTGGGAGTGATAATTAGGATATCCTCATTCCAAGGCTCACCTGTTACAACTGAGTTTTCTATAATAGAGTTCATCCTATCACGAAACTC
>JBFIGS010000105.1:0-9562 GCA_041602195.1 Sediminicola sp.
GGAAAGTCAAATTGCTCTAGGCCATCATAGTTGCCATGCCATAAGGGTGGAGTTTGTAAAAAGGCGTTAAATTTTGAAAGGTTTTCACGATCCATACGATACTAAAGTAGTGCAAACAGTTAAGTTTTCTTTAAAAAATAATGCGTCTCTCCCAAAAGTATTAAATTTATAGAATGGCTATGAACATAAGAAAAGGGTTTCGTTTTTCCAAGTACGAGGCACCGAACCAAACTCCCTTCGATAAGCTTTTTGAGATTTTCAAAGAGCTGATCACACATACTTCCGGGGATGTGGATGAGGCGTTGGATTGGTTGCGGGAGCTGGATAAGGAATACGAACTTACAGATGAGAATTACACCATTGATGACTTCATTGAAGACCTCAAAGCAAAAGGGTTTTTAAGAGAAGAATTCAAAGATGGTGGAGGAGATGGTTCCGGGGAAGGCGATGGAGATTTATCCATAACCGCAAAAATGGAGCGTGTTATAAGACAAGCAGCGCTGGACCAGATTTTCGGTAAACTCAAACGCAGCGGTTCGGGCAACCATAAAACCGGTAAATCCGGTAGGGGAGACGAGCATACAGGGGAATTCCGTGAATATAGGTACGGCGACGGACTGGAACATATATCAATGACCGAGAGCCTAAAGAATGCCCAGATAAATCATGGGATGGACAGCTTTGCGTTAAGCGAGGATGATCTTGTGGTAGAGGATACCCAATACAAGGCACAAATGAGTACTGTGCTAATGATTGATATCTCCCACAGTATGATCCTCTATGGGGAAGATCGTATTACCCCCGCTAAAAAGGTAGCAATGGCCCTAGCTGAACTTATTACTACCCGCTATCCCAAAGATACCTTGGAGATACTGGTGTTTGGTAATGATGCGTGGCCAATCCCAATAAAAGATCTTCCATATTTAAAAGTGGGACCATATCATACGAATACCGTAGCAGGATTACAGCTGGCCATGGACATGCTCAGAAGAAGACGGAATACCAATAAGCAGATATTCATGATTACCGATGGCAAACCCAGTTGTTTACGAATGCCAGACGGTACCTACTATAAGAACAGTGTGGGCTTGGATGATTACATAGTGGAGAAATGCTATAATATGGCCAGACAGGCTAGAAAACTGCATATTCCAATTACCACCTTTATGATTGCCAAAGATCCGTATTTAACACAGTTTGTCCGCCATTTTTCAGAAGCCAATAATGGCAAGGCCTTCTTCACAGGACTAAAAGGACTTGGAGAAATGATTTTTGAAGATTACGAGCAAAACAGAAGAAAAAGATTAAAAGGATAAAAACGAATAACTTCCAATAGAGAAGTGTTAAAAAATTGTATGGAATTGAACTATAAAGAAATAACGACACTTGGAGCCCTAAAAAATGCGGGGTACCAATCTAAAAACATCAAGGATGAGCTTAGGGACAACCTAATACTTAAAATTAAGAACAAGGAACAAACCTTTAAAGGGGTATGGGGTTATGAAAACTCGGTGATTCCCGAACTGGAACGGGCAATACTTTCCAGACATAATATTAACCTATTAGGGCTCAGGGGACAGGCTAAGACAAGGTTGGCAAGATTAATGGTCAATCTTTTGGATGAATACATACCTATCGTTGAAGGATCAGAAATCAATGATGATCCATTAAAGCCCATGTCTAGGTATGCCATGGAACTCATCAAGGAAAAAGGGGATAAGACGCCTATTTCTTGGTTGCCACGAGAAGAACGGTTTTATGAAAAACTGGCCACCCCAGATGTAACTGTAGCGGATTTAATTGGTGATGTGGACCCCATAAAAGCGGCAAACCTCAAATTATCCTATGCAGATGACAGGGTAATCCATTTTGGGATGATCCCAAGGGCCAACCGCTGTATTTTTGTAATCAATGAGTTGCCAGATTTACAGGCGAGGATCCAAGTGTCACTTTTTAATATATTACAGGAAGGGGATATACAGATCAGAGGGTTTAAATTGCGTTTACCCTTAGACCTACAATTTGTCTTTACAGCCAATCCAGAAGACTACACCAACAGGGGAAGCATCGTTACCCCTCTAAAGGATAGGATCGGATCACAAATATTGACCCATTACCCCGAGGATATCAAGACCGCCAGGAAAATTACGGAACAGGAAGCCAAATTGGATGAAAGACAGACCAATGCTGTTTTTGTCCCGGACGTGGCCAAAGATCTTTTAGAGCAAATAAGTTTTGAAGCCCGTGAAAGTGAATATGTGGATGCGAAAAGTGGGGTAAGTGCCAGAATGAGTATTACGGCCTTTGAGAACCTATTGAGCACTGCAGAGCGTCGTGCATTGAAAAACGGTGAAGATAGCACGAGTATCCGTTTAAACGATTTTATGGGCATCATTCCGTCTATCACTGGAAAAATAGAATTGGTATATGAAGGAGAACAGGAAGGTGCAGGTGGAGTGGCTTCTATTTTAGTGGAGGATGCCATAAAAACATTGTTCCCTATGTATTTCCCTCAAATTGATAAATTGGAGCGGAAAGATGCGGTTGGTCCTTATGATGAGTTGGTATCATGGTTTTTTGACGGGGATGGTTTCGAAATATTGGATGATGCTACCAATAAGGAGTATCAAAAGGAGCTGGACAGTGTTCCGCCATTGAATCAATTGATAAAGGAATATCAACCAGAGGCTTCAAAAGAAGATAGTTACTTTTTAAAGGAATTACTTCTTTGGGGATTGGTGGCCCACAAGAAATTGAGCAAACACAGGTTTACGGAGGGGTATCAGTTTAAAGATCTCTATGGAAGCTTTATTAGCGGATTATAAATAAAAAAGCCCTTTCTATTAGAGAGGGCTTTTTTGTTTGATAGAACCATTCCTATTGCCAAGAATCAATATTATCGTTCATATCCATAAATTTATATTCCCCAACCAATACCTTACGGTGCTGAAAGGAAACCAGCGTCATAAAAATCAATAGGGAGTATAAGGTAACAATCAATGATCCCATCGGAATAAACGTTTTTGGGATTATTGAAGCATCATAATCGGTATAACTGGAAAGGATATAGAGCGTATCGAAAATTTGAAATACGTAGATGAAAAGGATCACGTATAAGAGATATTCCAGATTCCTCATTTGTGGATCTGGATATTCATTTTCCCGAACTTTGAACCATATGACATAGAGGTATACAAAATGGACTATGGACAATAGAGGAAAAATATAATTGTCGAATTTAAAGAAGTAGAACTTATTGGTATAAAGTCCATAAAAGTTAAGAACGATAAGTGTTGCCAATGTTACTATTGACAATAACTTAATCATTCCCCATGGAAGGATGCGTAGTAGTATATTCATTAAAGTAGGTTTCGAGGTGCTTGGGGAACCTCAGTTGCTTAAAATAAAACGGAGTACAATTTTATTTATTTCAAACATTTCGATGAAGTGCAGCCATTGTTGGCAATGTTCAAAAAAGTGTTGTGTAAAGGTGATTGGTCATTTAAATGAAGTATTGACAGTGTTGAGAAAAGTCTAAAAAGTGTGGTGAAATGACATTCATATTATTAGTGGTTAAAAGTCTATGGTCAAATTAGTATTTTTGGTGGGCCAAGTTGCAAAAGAAACTTGTCAATACAGCATCAAAATAGGCCCATGCAAAAGGAACGCTATTATTACTTGATTGAATTACAATTCTTGGGATTCCGATATAGTGGATGGCAGAAACAGCCGGGGCAGAAGACCATTGAGAGCATGCTCCTCAAAACCCTAAAGTTTGTATTGCCTGAAAGAAAATTCAAAATTTTGGGAGCAGGACGTACCGATGCGAAGGTATCAGCACTTCATGCCGCTTTTGAACTATTTTTGGATGATGCTCCTTTGAACGATTTAATAGAATTTGAAGCCCTATTCAATAGAAATTTACCGCCAGACATTAGAATTACATCCATTTCATCTGTCGATAAGGACTTTAATGTTATTCAACACAGTAAGGAAAAGGAATACGTCTATTTATTTTCATACGGCCAAAAAAACCATCCCTTTAGTGCTCCCTTTATTGCCAATATTCAGGATGACCTGGATTTGGAACTGATGACCAAAGCTACCGGTCTATTTGTGGGGAACCACGATTTCCGGAACTATACGACGAGGCATCAGGAAAACACCAATTCCCATCGGAGCATTAAGAGCTGTGTAATTCAAGAAAACACTATCTTAAAGGCTAACTTTTTTCCCGAAAAAAGCTATGCGCTTCACATTGTATCTGAAGGCTTTATGCGCTATCAGGTTCGCATGATTATGGGTGCCTTAATTTTATTGGGAAAAGGTGAGCTCAGCCTAAATGATATAGAAGAATCCCTGAAACCAGAAACTGTTTTCCTTTTGTCCTACGTTGCACCAGGTTCAGGGTTATTGTTGAATAGATTGGATTTTCAATAAATATTTTGGTAACATATCCCTATCTTTAAATATTAAAATTTCTAGCATGCCTAAAAAGAAACCTAACCAAAAAGTAACCCATAGGAAACAACAAAGAGCCAACAAAAAAATAGGGAAGGCACCAGGTACGGTAACCTATTTAGGGTTTAGGGAAGGTCAAAAAAGTAAAGTTATCATTATAGAGTATGATGACAGTGCATTTCAAGTGCATCAAACAGACGATGTTGAAAAAATCCTGGCTTTTAAGAAGTCCCCCTCTACTTCTTGGATCAATGTAGTAGGCTTAAGTGACGAAGTCTATATAGAAACCCTTGGTAAGGCCTTTGAGTTGAACCCTTTGATTATTGAGGATGCGGTAAATACAAGTCAAAGACCAAAAATTGACGAATATGAAGATTACATTTTTTGCGTCCTAAAAATGATTTATCTGGATGCCAACAATGAATTGGTCAGTGAGCATGTTGCCTTTGCGTTAATGGAAAATACCGTGATTGTCTTCCAAGAACTTCAAGAGGATGTTTTTAATGGTCTTAGAGAACGTATCCAAACAAAATCGGGTAGGATTAGGAGTAGGGGAGCAGACTATTTGCTTTTCGCCCTTTTGGACGCTATTATAGATAACTATTTTGTTGTTTTGGAGAACATCAATGCCAAAATAGAGCAATTGGAAGAAGAGGTATATGACAACCCAAAACCAGAAACTGCCCGTAAGATCCAAGATCTAAAAAAAGAAGTTCTAAGAGTGCGCAGAAGGATTTTTCCTGTCAAAGAACTGATCAATAGGCTTATAGATACTGAAAATCCCTTGATCACAAAGGACACCAAATTGTTCTTAAAAGATTTAATGGATCACTGTCTCGAAATCAATGAAAGTCTGCAGATTTACAGGGAAATGTCTATGAGCTTATTGGAGATGTACATGAGTAATGTCAGCAATAAGATGAACGAGGTAATGAAAGTACTTACCATTATGGCATCTATATTTATTCCATTGACCTTTATTGCTGGAATTTATGGGATGAACTTTTCCTATATGCCCGAATTACAATGGAAATATGGCTATTTTGTTGTTTGGGGGGTAATGTTAACCCTTTTTATAGCTATGTTAATATTCTTTAAAAAGAAGCGCTGGCTTTAACAGACCATTTTGTTAATACTTCCTAAATACCGTTAAAGGCCGTTAAACGTCTTGACATCAGCTTGCATACCCTTTACATTAGTGGTGTTGGACATATTGTTAAAACATCTTTTTTAGGGCATTCGCCCAATCCGCCAATAATCTATTGGCAAACCAAAGACTTCCTGTCCAATTTAAAATCACATTTTTTAATCACTAAATTTTATATTGAATATGAACTATTTAAATATCAATGAAGAAAAACTTTTGCCTGTAGTTGTTGAACTCAATACACTATTGGCAGATTACCATATGTACTATCAAAAATTGAGAAACTTCCATTGGAACATTTTGGGAAATAACTTTTTTGATCTTCACGAAAAGTTTGAAGAGCTATATACGGATGCAAGAGTAAAGGTAGACGAGATCGCAGAACGTATTTTAACACTACGGTATCATCCAATGAGTAATTATAGCGAATATTTAAAAGCTTCTTCCATTGAAGAAAGTACAATTTCGTTGGCTGATAATGAAATGGTAGAAGAAATTTTAAAAGCTCACCGTTTATTGCTCATGCAAATGTCAAAAGTGGTGGAAAAGGCCAATTCCATCGGGGATGAAGGTACCATAGACATGATTGGTGGCTATATTGGAAACCTTGAAAAAACAAGTTGGATGTTGGATGCCTGGAACAAAAGTAAAACTGATAAATTAAAAGATGCCACAGTGAGCTAGTCGCAGACTATATTTTAATTTCAATCAACTAAAGTAGTAGTTTCCACAATAACCAGGTGTGAAACACTTGGAAAAAATTATTAACGTAAAAAAAGACATATGAAATCTATAAAAATATTATTAAGTACTCTTACATTATTTTCTGCAGCTACAGTTCTTGCCCAGGAAAACAGTGATATGACCTCAGAAACCACGGAAAAAACCTATTCGATTTATGACGGGGGTGAATTGATAAAAAATTCAGTAAAAATCAACACCATGGTATCTCGCGATGTTATGATCAAAAAAGAAGACAAGAACAAATTAAATCAAGACCGCGTATTCCAAAAAAAGAATGTGGTGAAAACGGTTAAGATTGATAATGATAGTGACAATAGGTATGATGAGATTATAAAGTTCAGCTATAGAGCAGACAATAAGTCAGACTTCATGTTGGTGACCAATGACGAGGAAATCATGGTAGCAATAGACAACGGAGATAACTTAGAGATTGTAAAGAGTGAGAGTATTTATAAGAACAAACTGAAAAACAATAAGGAGGCCTATGTTATTACCGATGACAAAGGAAATGAAATAGATCTGTTCATTGAAGAGTATAAGTCAATGAAATAGAATTATTTAGAGCAATCAAATTAAATACTAGCATTAATGATGTGGCGCTGGACCTTTATATTTTTATTGATGGCACTTATTACGGCAATTCTTGGATTTGGAGGATTGGCAGGTGCTGCTCAGGGAATAGCAAAAATACTTTTCATTATCATTATACTGGTTTTCCTACTCACCCTCATTAGTGGGTTGTTCAGGAAATAAAAAAAGAGCGCTTTTTGGCGCTCTTTTTTTATTCGAATAAGTCTGAGGATAAATAGCGATCGCCCCTATCACAAATAATGGAAACAATAACTCCCTCATCTAATGTTTGGGCTAATTCCAAAGCGGCTACTGTAGCCCCACCACTGCTCATGCCAGAGAATACTCCTTCTTCCTTGGCCAATCTTTTGGCCATTACGATGGCAGCTTCTTCAGTTACCTCAATAATCTGGTCGACCTTACTTCTATCAAAAATTCTGGGTAAATATTCTTCTGGCCATTTTCGTATCCCGGGTATTTTGGCATCGTCGGCAGGTTGCACCCCTACAATCTGTATGTTGGGATTCTTCTCTTTTAAAAAGTTAGAGGTTCCCATAATGGTGCCTGTGGTTCCCATGGAGGATACAAAATGTGTCACTTTTCCTTCGGTGTCCCTCCAAATTTCCGGACCTGTACTTTTATAATGTGCCCTCCAGTTATCGTCATTGCCGAATTGGTTCAACATAATGTAACCATGGTTTTCCACTTTTTCCTCGGCATAATCACGTGCTCCTTCAATACCAATATCTGCAGGGGTCAAGGTCACTTTTGCTCCATATGCCCTCATGGTCTGAACCCGTTCTTTGGTTGAATTTTCAGGCATGACCAACTCTATGTCCAAACCATAGATCCCTGCAATCATGGCCAATGCAATTCCGGTATTTCCGCTAGTGGCTTCAATTAGTTTAGATGTTTTGTCAATATCGCCTCTTTCCAGACCACTTTGGATCATATTAAGTGCCGCCCGGTCCTTGACACTACCTCCGGGATTATGTCCTTCCATTTTGAAAAACAATCGGACATTTGGATTTTGGTTCAACACCCTTGATTCTACCAAAGGGGTATTCCCAATTAGATCTATTATACTATGACCCATTGGTGATGGTTTTTATTTTAATCTCTGGTTTGTGGTACACCGTTGAGTTTGGGGGAATGGATGACGTGATCCATGCGTTACCCCCTATGACACTATTTTCCCCAATAACCGTTTTTCCTCCTAAAATGGTGGCATTGGCGTAAATGGTCACATTATTTTCTATGGTAGGGTGCCTTTTGGTATTCTGAAGATTTTTGGCAACATATAAACCGCCTAAAGTGACCCCTTGGTAGATTTTAACATTGTTCTTTATTATGGCCGTTTCACCAATAACCACCCCAGTGGCATGGTCTATAAAAAAGGAGTCCCCAATCTTGGCTCCAGGATTGATATCGACCCCTGTTTGTCTGTGGGCATATTCTGTCATTAAACGGGGGACCAGAGGAAACCCTTCTTCATATAATTCATGGGCCAAACGATAAATGGCGATTGCATAAAAACCAGGATAGGCCATATACACCTCTTCTATGGATAGGGAGGCGGGATCGCAGTTCACAATGGCCTCTGCATCTAAATTGAGTTTTTCCAAAATAGTAGGTATTTTGGCCATATAGTTGTTCCATACTTTTTTACAAGGGGTTTCCACCTGCCAACAGGCTAAGCTCACCAACTGGTCAAACTCCGTTTCCAAAATGTCTAAATTTTCTTCTACCGGCGTTTCAATATCGAAAAGCATGAAAAAAAGTCGATCTGTGAAACTCTCTACATTATGTTTCAACCGGTATCTTAAATTGGGTTGTTTTTTATGTTGTATTATTTTCTTTATGATTGTTTCTTTATCCATGTGATGATCTAGTTAGTTCAAAATTAACCATTATTTCAAACGATAGCATTGAAAATGTTTAACTTTAAGGTAAAATTATTAAGCCTTTAGGTCGTATGCAGAGCACATTGATTACGAAAGATATCTTCGATTTTTTAAAAGCATTGGAAAAAAATAATAACAGGGAGTGGTTTACAGAGCATAAATCACAGTTTAAGGCCTTGGAATCCAAGGTGAAGGATTTCTATAAGAGCGTGTTGCAGGCCTTGGAGGAACACGATGAGATAGAAAAATTAAAAATGTTCCGCATCTATCGCGATGTACGTTTTTCAAAGGACAAAACACCCTATAAAATTCATTTTGCAGGTTCTTTTTCCAGAATGGGAGCGTCATTGCGCGGTGGGTATTATATACGGTTAAAACCGGGCGAAAGTTTTATAGCAACAGGTTTTTGGGAGCCGAACAAAGATGACCTCCTGAGAATTAGAAAGGAGCTTGAAATGGATTCGTCAGAATTTAGAGAAATTCTCAATGATCCTTCGTTTAAAAAAGTATGGGGCGAACTTCAAGGGGAGGAGCTAAAAACATCTCCAAAGGGTTTCGATAAGGAAGATCCCAATATAGATCTCATCCGAAAAAAGCAGTTTATTTTTGTAAAGCACTTTTCAGACCAAGAGGTATTTTCTCCTGAGTTCAAGAATACAGTCAACGAATCCTTTAAGGCCATTAGGCCTTATTTTGATCTTATGAGCGAAATCCTCACCACCAATTTGAACGGAGA
>JBFIGS010000106.1:0-9526 GCA_041602195.1 Sediminicola sp.
ACTACCATTTAAACCTCCGTTGGCTACATTTTCGTTGATCAAGCCCAGCTTTTCAGCATCAGCCTTGGAAACTGTCACATAGTTGTCCCAAGAAACCCTTGTAATAGGATCTGGAAACTCTTGCAACCATGGGTTGTTGGCTTGCTGCCCATCTCCCATTCCAATTTTGGAATACAAGGACAACTCCATCCCTGTTGCGGATGTCGCTGAAGCCAAACTGCTAATAGCTGACGCTAATGGCACCGCTGTACTTTCCATGGCATCAGCCATAGGAGCAACCGTTTCACCTTCAACTGCAGGAGCAGCCGATGAAGCAAAAACACCATCGTGCAATGCTTGGTTCCACTCTCCGGAACCTAAGATTCCAGCTCCCCAAGTTTCCTTGATATATTCATAATACGTCTTATCGCTATCCATCCACTTTAAAAGGGCAGTCTGAAGCTGACGCGTATCAAACAATTCCTTTATCGTAGGCTGCATTAAGCTATAATGACCTTTTTTCATTTCTGTATCGCCCCACGATTCCAAAAAGTGGGAAGAAGCACCAACATACTGTGCCACAGCAGCAGTCTCAGTGTTATTCAAAGCAAAGGCAACAGATAGGTCAACTTTTTTAAGTCCCTCTGCAAAATCAGCGCTGTTTGGCAATGAATACATTGGGTTTACACCATCAATGATCAAAGCACCAACAGTTCCCGCATTCATATCGGCAATCAACTGATTTACCGCTGCTACGTTACCCTGCCTTACATATTTAGGAGCCTTGGCATCAAAAGACTTGCTCTGTAACATTTCATTGATTGCCAATACCACTGACTGTGCATTGACATCGTCCAATCCTGTTACCACTACAGCATCAGATCCAGCTTTTTGGATCTCTTTTGCGGCAGCTTCAACAGCCTTGGCTATTTTTTCCGGCAGTTCCCCACCAACAGACGTTCCGTTCAACTGACCGTACAACTTGGCCAAAGCCACTTTTTGTTGTGATGGTGTTAACGCAGTACGCTTATCAGCATTGGCACCAGCCAAAGACATATTGGATTCAAATTGTATATGTCTGGACATTTTTCCATTCTTCGGCACACGACCTTTGGAATATCCACTATCATATCCTCCACCTTGCCAATCTCCCAAGAAATCAGCACCAAAGGATACAATAAGTCCAGCTTTTTCAAAATCATAATCAGCCAAAGCCCTTTCACCATATTTGGCAGCAAAGGCACTTAAAGCAGCATCTTCAGAAACAGCATCGTATACCACATGGTTCACATTGCCAAAAGCCTCTTTAAAATCCCCAACCAATCTTGATGTAGACGGACTAGCATAGGTTTGTGTCAAGATCGCGATTTGCTTTCCTGAATTCTTCAAAGAACCCAATTTAGCTTTAACCGCATTGTCAAGAGTACTCCATTCAACAGGCTCCCCATTGAACATTGGCCCTTGCAATCTTGTACTATCATATAAGGACAATACAGAAGCCTGAACACGCGCATTGGCGCCTCCGTTCACTTTGGCATCGGTATTATTCTCAACCTTGATAGGTCTGCCCTCACGTGTTTTGATCAAGATACTTGCAAAATCAAAACCATTGGCAATAGTTGTAGCGTAATAGTTAGCCACACCTGGAATTATGCGCTCTGGTTGAACCACATAAGGTATAGACTTAATTACAGGTCCTTCACAAGCCGCCAAAGAAGCTGCAGCTGTACTAAAACCAACGTACTTAAGAAAGTCCCTTCTGTTTGTTGAAGTGGATGCCAAATTGTCCTTATTCCCCAAAAACTCATCTACTGGGATATCTTGGACAAATTCATTCTGTCTTAGCGTCTCAACAATGGAATCGTTAGGATTTAACTCCGCCTCGCTCTTCCAATATTTTTTGTTTGATGACATATGATATATCTGAAAATTATCTTCTTGTTAACCTTTATATTAATAGTGACATTTACCACATTCCAATCCGCCCATCTGAGCAGCAGTCAGTGTTTCTACACCGTACTTTTTGGAAAGTTCCTCATGTATCTTATCGTAGTACTCGTTACCCTCAACTTTTACATTGGTCTCCCTATGACAGCTGATACACCATCCCATTGTCAATGGAGAATATTGGTACATTATTTCCATTTCTTCCACTGGACCGTGACATGTCTGACATTCAACCCCAGCCACAGAAACGTGTTGGGAGTGGTTAAAGTAAGCAAAATCAGGAAGGTTGTGAATTCTCACCCATTCTACAGGTTGTGAATCACCAGTATACTTCTGATTCTCCTCATCCCAACCAACAGCTTTGTACAGTTTTTTAATTTCACCTGTGTAAAAATCATTGGTGTACCCGTTTGCCAAATCTTCTGGACTTGGTCCTTCTGGGTTTCCTTTGTATTCGTAAATGGATTTATGACAGTTCATACACACATTCAAAGCAGGAATTCCAGAATGCTTGGAAACTCTTGCAGAGGAATGACAGTACTTACATTCTATTTCATTGTCACCCGCATGGATCTTGTGCGAATAGTGGATTGGTTGCACCGGGGCGTACCCTTGATCGATCCCAACTTGCATAAAGTAGCCATATACATAATAGGCACTCCCTAAAAGAAGAAAGATCACGGTAACCAAAACCAAAAATTGATTTTGGGCGAAAGCCTTCCAGATTGGCGTTCTTTTCTCCGCCTTGTCCTTTTCAACAACTACACCATTAGCCTCAGCAATACGTCTCAAGGTCTGATTGACCAAGACAAGCATTACCACCAATAAGCCGAATACCAAAACCAAGGCACCCAAAATAAGCTCATTTGAGATTCCGGATGCAGCAGGCGCCTGCCCAGGAACCGCCCCTGGAACTGGAGGAACTACAGCTGCAACTGGAGGAGCATCGGTATAAGCAAGGATATTATCAATATCCGCATTGCTCAATGTCGGAAAAGCCGTCATTGCCGCCTGATTGTACTCATTGTAAATTTTCACAGCAGCAGGATCGCCTGATTTGACCATTCCTGCACTGTTCTTGATCCAAGTGTACAACCACTCCCTATCATGCCTTTCAGTAACGCCAGCCAATGCAGGGCCGGTCATTTTTCTGTCCAATGCGTGACAAGCAGCACAGTTTTGATTAAACAATTGCTTTCCTTTTGCTGGGTCACCCGCAGACGCAGTAGCCTCTGCAGCAACCTCCGTATCCGCTGCAACAGCCTCCTCTTGAGAAAAAAGAGATGTTGAAGACAGTAGAAACACTACCAAACTGATACCTAAAAACTTAGAAATTTGATTACGGTATGGAACCTTTTTCATATTAAAAATATTTCTATCGAAATCTTGGCACGATATTTACTTGATATTGTACAAGCTATACTTATCGCCGTTTAAATTGCTGACAAAAATACGACATAGACTTTATTTTGGAAATGTTAATGGATTGATAATTTATAATTTATAGCCATTCTAAATAGAAAAATATTATACTTGTTTGAAGGATAAAAATTTACTTTTGCAAAAGTCTTTAATACTAAGCTAGATACACTATGAGAACAGTTTTCAACTCCCTGATATTGCTATTTTTTTCTACGGCAAGTTTTGCCCAACAGGGAACAATTTCAATAGAGCAAGATCCAAAAATTGACGCCCTGGTCCAGATTTATAAGTCGACCCCCGACATAGCGTCCGTATACAGAATACAGATATATTTTGGATCTCTCAATGATGCAAAGGACATTAAAATGCAGGCAGAAGGCGATTATCCAGATTGGTATTCCAAGATAGATTTTATCTCACCGAGCTACAGGGTGAGGATAGGTCAGTTTAAAACAAAGCTAGATGCTGAGCGCAATCTTATGGATGTTCGTAAGAAATATCCAAGTGCCATGCTTATAAAGCCCGAGAAAAAACAGTCTTAATATTTTACCTTTTTAAAACAAAAAAACCTGTCTTCCGACAGGTTTTTTTTATGTAATATTCTAAGTATTTAGCTTACTTAAGCTTCTTCTTAACTGCTACTTCCTGGAAAGCTTCTACGATATCCAATTCCCTGATATCATTGTAGTTCTTAACCTGAAGACCACAATCGTATCCTTTAGCTACTTCCTTGACATCGTCCTTGAAACGTTTCAAAGAGGACAATTCACCAGTGTAAATAACAACACCATCACGGATCAAACGAATATTGGAGTTTCTAAAGATCTTCCCACTGGTAACCATACAACCTGCAATAGTTCCAATTTTAGATATTTTAAAGGTCTCCCTAATTTCTGCGGTTCCGGAAATCTCTTCCTTCATTTCTGGAGAAAGCATACCTTCCATGGCATCTTTTAGATCATTGATCGCATCATAGATAATGGAGTACATTCTAATATCTATTTCTTCCTTTTCAGCCATGGCCCTGGCATTACCCATTGGCCTTACGTTAAATCCAATGATTACCGCGTCTGAAGCCGAAGCCAACAACACATCTGATTCTGTTATTGGACCAACCGCTTTGTGAATAATATTCACTTGGATCTCATCGGTCGTTAATTTCTGGAAGGAATCCGTCAATGCTTCCACAGAACCATCCACATCCCCTTTCAGGATAATATTCAACTCTTTAAACTCACCCAATGCAATTCGTCTTCCAATTTCATCCAAGGTAATGTGACGCTGTGTCCTTACAGACTGCTCTCTCATCAACTGGGCTCTTTTGGCAGCTATCTGCTTCGCTTCCCTCTCATCTTCCAGGACATTGAATTTATCACCTGCTTGCGGCGCTCCATCCAATCCCAAAATGGATATTGGTGTAGAAGGTCCTGCTTCTTTAACGATATTTCCTCGTTCATCCTGCATGGCCTTAATTTTACCACTGCAAGTTCCCGCCAAGACATAATCTCCTATCTTAAGCGTTCCAGATTGTACAAGGACAGTGGATACATACCCTCTTCCCTTATCCAAAAATGCTTCAACTACGGTACCCGTTGCCAAGCGATCTGGGTTAGCCTGCAATTCCAATATTTCGGCTTCCAATAATACTTTTTCCAGAAGCTCCTTAACGCCTGTTCCAACTTTCGCAGAGATATCATGGGACTGTATCTTACCTCCCCAATCCTCAACCAATAAGTTCATTTGCGCCAACCCTTCCTTGATTTTATCAGGGTTTGATGTTGGCTTATCAATTTTGTTGATAGCAAAAACAATAGGTACACCAGCCGCTTGTGCGTGACTAATTGCCTCTTTTGTCTGTGGCATGATCGCGTCATCCGCAGCCACCACAATAATGGCTATATCGGTGACCTGTGCTCCACGAGCCCTCATTGCGGTAAACGCCTCGTGACCAGGAGTATCTAAAAATGCAATTTTTTGACCTCCTTCAAGAGTCACACCATATGCTCCGATGTGCTGGGTAATACCCCCACTTTCACCGGCAATAACATTTTCTTTTCTAATATAATCCAATAAAGAGGTCTTCCCGTGATCCACGTGACCCATTACGGTAACAATTGGAGCTCTAGATTTCAAATCTTCGGGCGCATCTGCTGCAACCTCGATAGTTTCCTCAATATCTGCTGAAACGAATTCTACCTCATACCCAAACTCATCGGCTACGATAGATAGTGTTTCCGCATCCAATCTTTGGTTCATGGTTACCATGATCCCCAAGGACATACACGCAGATATAATTTTTGTGGTAGGAACATCCATCATTACCGCTACCTCGCTTGCCGTAACAAATTCGGTAACCTTAAGGATTTTGCTCTGCAATTCTTGCTGCTCAAGATCTTTCTCCGTTTGTTGACGGTGCTGATCCCTTTTGTCCCTTCTATATTTTGCTCCTTTACCTTTTTTGGATTTCCCTTGCAATTTCTCTAGGGTCTCACGTACTTGTTTTTGCACATCTTCCTCGGTAGGCTCTACTTTAGGGCCTTGGCTAAAACGCTGTCCAGGTGCTTTTCTTGGGCCTCCCGGTGCATTTTTGCCCCTTGGACCTGTTCCCGATTGTCTCGGACCTGTTTTTTGACCTGGAGCACTAACAATACGTTTTCTTCTCTTCTTTTTATCAGCACTGTCACCAGCCTTGGAAACCTCTTTCTTCTTCTTTGGTTTCGCAAATTTTGATAAATCTATCTTGTCCCCAGTGATTTTTGGACCACTGAGTTTTTGGTATTGGGTTGTGAGCGTTTCATTCTCAGGAGCCTTTTCAGCTTCTTCAGCAGGAGCTTTTTTCTCTTCTACTTTTTCTGCTTTTTCGGCCACCTTCTTTTCAGCAGGCTTTTCTGTCGCTACAGGTTTTTCAACCTCTGCCTTTTTCACGGGCACCTCAGCTTTCACCTCGGGCTTCTCCTCAACAACTTCTTCTTTCTTCTTCTCCTCTTTTACCGGCTCATCAGCTTTTGCAGGAGTTTCCTCGACTGCAGCTGGCTCTTGTGCCTTCTTTTTAGGGGAAAGATCTATCTTACCTACTGTTTTTGGCCCAGATAGCTCGGCTTTGGCCTTCACCACCTGCTCTGAAGCAGCTTTTTTCTCCCTCGCCAGTCTCTTCTCCTCTTGTTCTTGCTCCAATTGTTGACGCAGCGCCTCCTTCTCCTTCCTCTTCTCCTCACCAACTTCCTTGGATGCAACTTTCTTGCTCATATCCGTTTGGAACTCGTCCAAAAGAACCTGATACACCTCATTGGAAATTTTTGTTGTAGGCCTAGCTTCCACATCGTGACCTTTGGCCCCAAGGAAATCTACCGCCCTGTCCAGTGAAATATTAAGTTCCCGTAGAACTTTATTAAGCCTTATAGTTGCATTATCTGCCATAAATAGATATTCGTATTCTTATATTTTCCCGCTAATATATAGCTTAATCTTCTAATTCTTCTTTTAGCACGCGCACAACTTCTAAAATTGTCTCCTCTTCTAAATCAGTACGTTTAACCAAATCATTCACATCCTGCTCGAGGACGCTCCTTGCTGTATCCAACCCAATTTTCTTAAGCTCGTCAATAACCCAGCCTTCAATTTCATCAGAAAATTCAGTCAATTCAACATCTTCTTCCACTCCTTCGCGGAAAACATCAATTTCATAACCGGTCAATTGTCCGGCCAGTCTTATATTGTGACCTCCCCTACCAATAGCCTTGGAAACTTCCTCTGGCCTAAGGTATACTTGGGCTGTCATTTTTTCATCATCCAATTTTACCGAGGAAACACGAGCAGGACTCAATGCCCTGGTCACCAATAATTGTGCATTACTGGTCCAATTGATAACATCAATATTTTCATTCCCCAATTCCCTAACGATACCATGGATTCGGGAACCTTTCATCCCCACACATGCACCAACTGGATCTATCCTATCATCATAGGAATCCACAGCTACTTTTGCTTTCTCTCCAGGAATACGTACCGCCTTTTTAATAGTGATCAAACCATCAAAAACTTCTGGGATCTCTTGGAAAAACAATTGCTCTAAAAACAATGGAGAAGTTCTGGACATAATAATGACAGGCTTGTTGCCCTTTAGTTCCACACTTTCAATTATTCCGCGAACGTTATCACCTTTTCTAAAGAAGTCTGCAGGAATCTGCTTGTCCTTTGGCATGATGATTTCATTGCCTTCGTCATCCAATAGGATAATGGCCTTATGCCTAATATGATGAACCTCCGCAGTGTAAATTTCACCTTCCAGATCCTTGAACTGCTTATAAATGGTTGTATTGTCGTGTTCATGGATTTTAGAAATAAGGTTTTGACGCAACGCCAAAATTGCCCTTCTTCCCAAATCTATCAATTTCACTTCTTCAGAAACATCTTCACCCACTTCAAAATCGGGCTCTATCTTGCGTGCAGCAGTAAGTGAGATCTCCTCATTGGGATCCTCAACCTCACCGTCCTCAACAACAACTCTGTTTCTCCATATCTCTAAATCTCCTTTATCAGGGTTTATAATAATATCAAAGTTGTCATCTGAGCCAAACTTTTTCTTAAGAGCGTTTCTAAACACATCTTCCAAAATCGCCATCAGCGTAACCCTGTCAATGAATTTATCATCCTTAAACTCGGAGAAAGATTCTATCAGCGCAATATTTTCCATTCTGAACTACTAATTAAAATTTTAATACAACTTTTGCTTCTTGAATATCAGAAATTGCAATCACTTGCTTTTTCTGAACTGTTACTTTACCCTTGCCCACAGGTTTGGGTTCACGTGCCTTCCACTCTAAGGTGATGCTATCTTCCGTTGCAGCCGTAAGTTTTCCTTCAAAATTACTATCTTGACTCCTTACTTCCAATATTCTACCTATATTCTTTTTGTATTGCCTTGGCATGACCAAAGGCGTGGTAGCACCAGCAGACTCAACTTCTAAGGCAAAATCATGCTCTTCCCTGTCCAAATTGTGCTCAATAGCCCTACTTACCGCCATGCAATCTTTTAAAGTCACCCCATTGTCACCATCTAACGTCACCTTGATTTTATTATCGGATGACATTTTAAAATCAATCAAAAACAGTGATTGATTCTCCTCTAGGGCCT
Source organism: Sediminicola sp. (assembly GCA_041602195.1). Classification (GTDB taxonomy): domain Bacteria; phylum Bacteroidota; class Bacteroidia; order Flavobacteriales; family Flavobacteriaceae; genus Sediminicola. The sequence goes on from JBFIGS010000106.1 coordinate 8,483, forward strand.
GATTTAAAAGTTCTGTTACTTTGTCCTTCAACATAAATTTAAGTAATAAAAGAGGGGACTAATAGTCCCCTCATGAATACTTTATATTCTTTCAGCGGTGCAAATATACGATTTTTTATTTCACTTCCCAATCAATTTTTGATCAGGGCTTTAAGAGAAACTCAAAAAGATATCATTTAGTTCAGTCGCCTTCCATCAGCCGTAAACTCTATATCTTTTTTTTCACCGTCACGTTTGAATTCCACATCATAAAAAACACCTTTTGAATGATGATCCACCTTTTCAATTTCTACGATCTCATAATCATCATATTGTTCCTTGATCAGATCCCTTATTATCTCTGGCAAGTCGTCCTTATCTATACTTTGTTCTGTTTCAATCCAATCTCCATTAGGTGAAAAATCGGCCCGGTAATGCTTCCCGTCCTTTTTAAATTTAGATTCGTAGTTCCCATTGCTGTCCTTTTTCCAATCCGGATCGTTCTCCCCTGGATATCTGCTTTCAAAGGAAGCCTTTACCTCATCCGGAACTTGCCCTTGGGCATTGGTTTGGCAAGCGGCCAACACCATTACCAGACCGGCAATCATTACTAGTGATTTACCCATTCCTTGGAAAACAGACCCTATAGTGCTCTTCTTCATTTTAATTATCATCTGTTTGTCCATCTACCTCTTCTTTTACATCTTTATACGCGCCTTTCACCTCTTCCGCGGCACGATCAATACCATCTCCGGCCTCTTCGCTTGCCCTTTCAATAGTGTCCCTATCTTCCACATCCTTCTTTTCCTCCCTGCAACTACTAATTCCGAAAACTAGGGAGGCGACCATTACTAATCCAAATACTTTTTTTCTCATGATACTGTATTTTTAATTTACTGTCTTATTCGGTTCCTCTTTTGTCAATTCCGTCAAGGGCTTCACCGCTTCCATTACTTTTTCGGACCCATAAAATTTCAATGCCACCCCAAAGGATATTACCGACAGAATGATTCCTGTCATAAATATGGTATACGTCCAACGAAGAATCCTATACTTGCGACTAAG
>JBFIGS010000107.1:0-9503 GCA_041602195.1 Sediminicola sp.
ATGGGGGGTAAGCCTAAGCTCTTCCGCTTCTGATATTTCCTTAAGGGCAATATTATTATTGTTCACCAGCTGGCTCCAAGGCCCGTTCCCTTCTAAGAATGATTTCATTTTGGGCATGGTAAATACAGGAACAGCCTTTGAATTCATCGCTTCCTTTCCCAGATACATAAGACCAGTATAGTGTCCTATATGTGCATGTGTAAGGAATATCCCATCGGGCATTTCCCCTTTTATGGACGTGTCGTAGTTTTTTAGTGCTTTTAGTTGTTTGGAAATATCGGGTGTGGCCTCAAAGAGGTACTTCTTATTGTAATCAGAATCCACTACGCCCAAAGAGACTACCCTTCTTTGTTCACTTGGTTCTAAAAATAGATTTTCACAACAAGTTTTGGTACATCCAATATGAGGTGAGCCCGCATCCTGGACGGTTCCCAAAATAATGATGGAAACTTGGTTTTTAATAGGGGTACCATTAACATGTTCCTGTTTCGTTTGGGACTTGGACTGAGGGTTTTCCTTGCCGGCAACCAAGGCCAATGAACTAATAAGAACCAGATATAATATTTTTTTAATAGTCAATTTTTATGTTGTATTTGGCCAAAAGCCCTAAGGCCCCATCGGTTGAGAATTTGGCATTTTTTAATTTATTCTTATCCGGGTCCATTTGAATATGATTGGAAGTGGAAAAGTCCACCTTTTCCAAATTTGTTATATCAAAAATGACATTTCTAAGGTTACATTGGTCAAAAGTAGCCCCAAATAAGTTCGCCTCTGAAAAATCGGTCCCTTCCAGATTACAATGTACAAATTTCGTATTAGGAATATTTTTCTGATAAAAGCTGGATAATTGCAAGTTGCACCCAATAAAACTTACCTGAAATAAAAAGTCATCCATTTCATCAAAACGGAGCCCAATGAGTTTACAATCCTTAAATAACACATCTCTAAAAGAAGCATTTTTTAGATGTGCCATACTAAAATTACAACCGCTAAAAGTGCACTCCTCAAATATGATATTGGACAGGTAACAGTTCGAAAAAATGCAGTTGCTAAACGTACAAGATTCATAGGTCCCTTTTTGTAAAGGGGATTCAAGAAAATGCACACCCTTAAAAGATTTCCCTTCAATATACCGGTCCATAGGTTTTATTTTTTTCAGTTACCAAGAAGATATTTACCATTGTAATTATAAGATGGGCTCTTTTTGTTTCCCTTTCAAATGGTGGGATAGACGAAGGGAAAGTGCTACCAGGGTTAGGGTAGGATTAGGGGCGCCAGAGGTAGTATAACATCCTGAACCTGCCACATAAAGGTTCGCAATCCCGTGTACCTTGCAATTGGAGTCTACCACTCCTTTTTTGGGACTATTGGCCATTCTAGTGGTCCCCATATGATGCCATCCTCCATTTACAGTGTCCGGAAAACTGTCGTCGTTTGGATCTTGAAGGAACTCTAATAGGCGGACTCTTCCCAAATTTGATATCCCCATTTGTTGTCCGATAAGCTCGTATATCTTCCTGATACTTCTTTTATCCAAGGCCGTAAGTTCCCAATGTAGGTGTGCCCTGGGTACGCCAAGGGCATCTAGCTCCGAATCTAGGGTTATTCTGGAATTGGGATTGGGTGCCTGTTCTATACGGGTATTGAGCTGATAAGCCTTGGAAATGGCGCCCTTGTTGTCTTTTTTTGCTTTTTCGGCAGCCAAATCCCAATCCTTCATCATATTTTTCATGGCTTTTTTGGGATTCCCATTGGTCCATGTTTCCAATTTAGATTTTTGAAGCCTTCCAATAGTTAAGGGGACCAGGGACGCTGTTCCGTTCAAAATGCGATGTTCTATTTGCATTTGTTCCGAAATAGCTAATTCCGCACTGGCCTTGGTCTTCCCAAAGGTCCAGGAGTAAAGGTCTGTCGGAAATGGTTTGGACAGCCAGAGTTCTGCAGAAGGTACCTCCAAATGCTCCATGAAATAACGTCCCACAAGGTCATTATCATTGCCCAAACCGTTTTGTGAAATAGATTTAGAGGCCAACAGGAGTCGCGCGTTTTGTATGGCACCGCAGGCCATTATAAAATATTTTGCCTTAACGGTATGGGATTTGCCCGTAAGGGTTTTTATGGTTGCCCTTCCAATATGATTGCCGTTGGAATTTGCATTTATTTCCGTGACACTGGCATAGGTATAAAGTTGTATGTTTTTGGCATCTAGAATGGTATCCTTATATAGTTTTCCAAATCTGGCCTGGCTATATTGCCACATTTTGTTCCAAACCACATTTTTGTCCAAAGGAAAGGGGTTCAAATTTGGGAGAACGCGGCGCCAATACTCAAAATTGTAATTATAAGGGCCTAGTTGTAGCGTTTCATGTGCCTTTTTATAAAAGGGATCAAGGTCTTTTTTGGTAATGGGCCAACCACTATGAGGTACCCAGTTGCGCTCCAGAAAGTCTATGTTGTCAAAAGGTGAGCACATTCCCGCCCAATGCCCTGTTGTTCCCCCAAAATAATGTAACCTACTAGATTTTAAGGGATAATATTTCTGGCCAGAAGTCTCTCCTGCATAGGAATTTTGGACTTCATCTTCATATGATAATCCCCCACCCTCCAATAGGACAACTTTAAATGGAGAATTGATCCAATCCAACGCTATACTAATGCCAGCGGCACCTGCTCCTATGATGCAGATATCACCCTCTATGTTCGTATTGGCGTCCAATTCCCGAGCATCTATATGCATACTAGGATAGATTTGATTCTGAAATGGAGAAAAGGGCACACTGTACAGCTTCTGTTTCTGAAAGGATCCACCCATCTAAAACAACAGTATTCCCAGTTTGGTAATCCTTTTTAACCTCTTGTTCCAAAATAGATACGAGATCACGGGTGTCTGTATTTACGTTGTCAGTAAGGAAATCTTGTAATTTCTCTTCTAGGCCGTTATCGGGAAACTGACTACAATACATCTTGCCCAATTCTACAATATCAGAGGGCTCTAAAATAGTGGTCAGAATTCTAGGTTCGTAAAGTGGATTTTTAATTTCATTGCTTTTTTTCCATACACAGTAAGACGGAACGGCAACAGTTGCAAGTCCGGCCAAGGAAAGCAAAAAGAAATTACGTCTTTTCATTTTGGTTGGTTTATTGTGGTGGAAAAGTTACTAATATCCCGATACCTAAAAACTAATTTTAAAAAAGAATTTCGAGGGGGTCCGAAATTAATTGAAAACATTCCTAAAGATAAAAAATACCTTGGAAATTAAATGTATCTTCAAGTATGCAGAAATCGCTAATTCGACTTTCAGCTAAATTTTGCAGGGACAAAAGGTTAAAAGCATGTTATTTTGTTTAACAAATGACATAAATAGATAAACATTTTGTAAATTTACCATGTACATGTTAATATCGACTTAAGAAAGTATGTACTCCAAAATTTAATACATAAATTGCTATGTTCGGATTATTCAAAAAGAAATCAGAAAAAGAAGTTCTTCAGGAAAAGTACCAAAAACTAATGAAGGAGGCACATGCCCTTTCCACCACTAACCGAAAGCAAAGTGATGAAAAAGTATTTGAGGCCGAAGAAATTATGAAGCAATTGGAACAATTAGATTGATGTCAACACAACTATTAAATAATTCTTCTATGGATATAATGGATAGAGCTTTGGAGTTTGAACAACGCAAAACTTCATTCAAATCTACTAATGACCGCATTGTTGCCTCTAGGGAGGTGAAAGAACTTATTCTTGGTCTTAATGAGGTTTATAAGGAAAAAAATGACAGTAGGATCATGGATCTCATGAAACGACTGACCCTTATTAAACAAAAAATTGAGAAGCGGCTTAAAGGAAATTTGTCAGCGTAAAAATCCGGTCATGCACCCTTTAAAATCTTTGGCCAAGAAATTGGTAATGAATAAAACTCCAATGGACATAACTACTCCAGTGGAGGTCCCTGCCGTGTATACGGTTTCATTAAACGCCCTAAACGGCAATTTCATCCATTTGGATAATTTTAAGGGAAAAAAGGTTCTCTTTGTAAATGTGGCCTCCAAGTGCGGGTATACCAAACAATATGGACCACTACAAAAACTTCAGGATACATATAAAGACCAATTGGTGGTCATAGGGTGTCCTTGTAACCAATTTGGGTCACAAGAGCCTGGAAATGCAGAGCAGATTCAAAAGTTTTGTGAACTTAATTATGGAGTCGATTTCTTAATGACAGAGAAGTTGGAGGTTAAAGGAAAACAACAACACCCACTATACCAATGGTTGACAATAAAAGATAGGAACGGAAAGAAAAGTTCCACCGTTAAATGGAATTTTCAAAAATACCTGTTGGATGAAAAAGGTAGGCTATTGGATATATTTGAACCATCCGTAGACCCCATGAGTCCAAAAATCATCAATTTTTTAAAATAATTAACTATCGGAAGTAGGTTTACAAAAAATAATGGGCACTACTAAAAAACCAGATCAAATAGTTTTTAATGAGGAAGACCAGCGCTACGACGCTGCTTTAAAGCCTTATGCCACAGGGGTGGGGGCACCTAAGATTACCGCCACGGACACTGTAGCTTGGAAAAATAAGAACATTCACAAGGTCAACCATCAGATCAACACCAAATATGTTGAACTAAAGGCGGCCTATGATGAAATGATGGAGCAGTTTGAATATAACAATTTAATTTATGGGGCCCGGTTTAATTTTGAGCCCGTAGTAGGTGAAACATATTATTTGTATAGGGATAAGAAGCAAGAACCTTTTTTATCCGTAATAGCTCCTCACGAATGTAATTTTGATTATGTGGGCAGTTTTAGGCTGAACGCAGATCAAATGTGGGAGAAAATCAACTCGGTTTCAAGGAAATAAAAAAACAGGATGAGAACAGCGTTTAACGAAAGGGAATTGGATAGGATCATAGAAATGGCATGGGAAGACCGCACGCCCTTTGAGGCTATTGAATTTCAATTTGAAATTCCAGAAAAGGAAGTCATAAAATTGATGCGTACCAATCTTAAAGAAGGAAGTTTTAAGCGCTGGCGGAAAAGGGTCAATAGTGGGGTAAGCCAGAAGCATCTTAAGAAGCGCAATCCTGAGATCAGTAGATTCAAGTGTTCCCGCCAAAAGGCTATCTCCGGGAACAAAATCAGTAAAAGATAAAAATCTTAAAAAATAAAACCCGGTGCTAACCGGGTTTTATCATTGGTGTTTATCTATTGGTCATTACACTACTAATTCCAGAAGCTATTGTCGTTCCATGGCGATTACTTTTGGGCTAAGGCCACTTAGATCTTCCCTGAACATCCATAGTTCTGACTGCATGCCATTAGTGGTTTCGGCCATCACATTTAAAAATGATTCCCAGCTATCTTCTCCATGTACAGCTTCAAAATCTTTTGGAAAGGTATCTTCCCTTCCCAAAAAGCTCATTTTATCAAAAAAATCAACAAAGGCAAAGTCCCTGCCGTCCTTACTATTTGGCATCTCATTCGTATACATGCCATAAGGTTCGTTGGGATATTTAGCTTTCATTACTGCGGCTACCTTATCGAGCTGTTCTAAAAATTGCTGCTCTTTAAAAGATGCCATATCCAACATCATTACTCTTAAATATTTCAAATTGAAATCTTTTGGAAAGTTGGAGAGGGCTGGATGGAATCTCCAATACGTTTGATCACCTTCTGCCATGGTATAGGGCAAAACGTTGGTATTCCAATCCTCGTCATGACCTTCTTTGGCCGGTCTTGTATCCATAGCACTCCAGGTCAATGGCCCCATGACCCACATATATTTACCCACATTGGTGCCATTTGAAATCCAATATACTCTTGCCCCATAAGCACCTTCCGCATGGTACTTTTTGTTGTGGGCAGCCACCCCTTTTTCAAATTCTTTGATCTTTGTCGGGTTTGCCGTAATCATTCCATTTTCAATAACGGGATATTCCATGGTGCTCTGTGATACTACCAATAATGGTATTAGCAATATCGAAAAGATTAGTTTTCTCATTTGATCTATTTTAATGGTTATTGTTTATTTATAAGCGATAGCGGCACTTGTAGGGCCCGCCAAGGGAATTACCTCTGTTCTTTGAAAACCGGCCTCCTTGGCCCATCTATTAAACTTAGAGGCAGTAAAATCGTATCCTTCATAGGTTTCAATCAGCATGTTCAAAGACATTAATAGTCCAAATACATTTTCCTTTCTCTCATCGTCAATTAGGTTCTCCAATACCACCAATGCCCCTCCTTTGGGCAGGGCTTGGTACGCTTTGGAAATCAATAGTTTTTTATCTCTAGTCCCCCAGTCATGCAGTATGTTTCCCATCGTGATCACATCAACGCTTGGAAAATCTTCATTAAAAAAGTTGCCGGAAACGATCTTTATTCTTGGGGAATAATCCATCTCCTCCAATTTCTCTTGCGCAATTTCCGATACCTTGGGCAAGTCAAAGGAAATACATTCCATATGGGGGTGATGGGTAGAAACTTGCATGGATAATTCGCATCCTGCCCCCCCGATATCACAAAGTGTTTTATATTTTGAAAAGTCAAAAGTTTTGGCAAAAGAGATAAAATTTCCCATTTGAAAACCACCCATTGCACTGATAAACTGTCGCAGTCTTTTTTCATTGGAATACAAGACCTCAAAAAATGGCATATTTCCATTTTTTACCTCATTTTGGGGCAGTCCCGTTTTTAAGGCATCCTCCAAATAATTCCAAAAAGGATAAAGTCTGTTGTTCCCCATTTCCAACATGCCCCCTATATACGTTGCTTTGTTCTTGTCAAGATATAGGTCGGTCTCCGCGGTATTACTGTAGACGGCAGTTTGCTCCAACCCTTTTCTATGTAAGAACCCAAGGGCCACCAAGGCATCTAAAAAATCATAAAGGCTCCTTTCGTTCAATTCCAAGTGTTCCTTTATTTCCTTTGCGGTCAGCGCCCCCTTGGCCAATAGGGTAAACAGCCCAAGATTAACTGCTGTCAAAAGCGTTTTTGATGCCCAAAATCCCATTCCGGTTTCTATGATTCTGGACGGGCTTATTTTAGTCTTTGTGCTGGTTTCCATAGCTTTATTTTTAATGGTTAATGCTGGGGATACTCTTGCGCAACATCAATGAGGGTCTGTCGCGGCTGTGATAATTAAGTTCACGAATACGTTAAAAAAACCTAACGAACTTTCTGATTTTTTCCCCCCGAAAACAAATCAAAATAGAATCTCCGTTAGGTTTGTTATTATTCCTTATTGGGGTGCTGGCATTGTATAACCCAATTGTTTGTATACTTCTAAATTATCCGAGAATGCATTTTCTTGGACGACCTTACCTTCTGGATTAAAAGTCCAGACACTCAACCCGTGGGTTTTTATTTTTTTGTTCGTTGCTGGATTGCCCATAAATTCTCCTGTATTGGTTCCGGTTACCGTCCAATTTATATAGGCTGTATTTCCCATAATGACAGCGTTGTCCAGAACTACTTTAAAATCTGGGAAAGCACCATGGTAGAGATCCATAAAGCCTCCATATTCCTCGGGATTATTGGCCACACGAAGCCCGTTACCGTTCCTTATGAAATCGTTGACCGAAATGGATCCAAAAAGCGCTTTGTCATTTTTGTTCCAAGCCTCTACAACTTTTTGGATGGATGATAAAATTGTTTTTTCATCGGCGGTCATATTGTTCAGGGCATTCATTTCCAAGGTAAAGGCGGTCAGATCATACATTCCGAATTCCTCTTGTATCTTTCCATCTTCTATATTGATGCTCAGATGTACCGGGATTGTAAACTCTTTTCCATTGGCTGCGATAACTCCTCTCCAGTTTCCCCAAAAATTGACCCAGGTCTTGCCTTCATCGGTAAGCACCTTTTCGTAATAAATTGGGTCATCATCAAATTGATAAGAGGATAGGGCTGAGAGATTTGTCTTAAAACCGTCCCGTGTTTCTGCAGGTGTAGTGGAAATTTCTTCCCAGGTATTGTGGTGGATCTTTGCAGTATCTGCATAATGGGAGATCCAATTATCCCAATCCCCAGCTTCATAATTTTGAATCAGATCCTTGACCAGGTCTATTTCGGGTCCTGTGGTCGAATATCGTTCGGGTCCTTTGCTCTGGCATGTAATAAAAAGGATGGCTATGATCCCAATAGTGATTATTTTTTTCATGGTTTTTTATTTTTTTGCGTCTGTTAATTTAGTTTGAAGGGGAATAGGCCATATCAGGTCTCATTTCACCAACATATTCCTCATATTTCAATAGGTTTTTATAGAGCTCTCCCATTATTTTTTTGCCCTCTTCCCCCAAAAGATCTTGGTTTTCCTTTGCACTAACGGCATAGTCCACGGCATCTTTGGCTGCAACAGCGACCATATAAAACTCTCCCTTGGTTCCAAAACCGCTCTTGTATACCCGGTATTCCACCTTGGAATTTTTACTGGCCCAGAGTGCCTTTATCGCTTTCATTTTTTCTTTGACCATATCGCGATTTTCAGGTGTTATGTATAAATAATGGAATTTTCGGTAATTTTTTCCTTCTGGAGTTTGGGTCATGCCACTTGGCATATAGGACAGATCAGAATCTAAGTGAATCACATAGTCATGCTCAATATCATAACACTTATCCATTCTCTTAAAGAGGTCCGACATTGCATCGCCCCCCATTTTTTCCGCAAGGGTGCTGAAGACCTTTTTATCCAAGTCGGCCATGTTGGAGATGCCGCCTACATAAAGATAGCGGGATCCGGATAAGGTTGATACTATAAAATCAGCTTCTGTGATATTATACTTTTTCATATTGGAAACTAGTTCTTTGCATACGGCCTCATATTCCATGACCATAGATGGTTTTACCACATCTTCGTGTATCCAAAAAGACTTCATACTGCTTTCTTGTGCAATACCCGCTAAGGGCAACAATAGAATTAGTGTGGCAGTTAAAATGGTTTTCTTTAGTGTTTTCATAATTATTTCGGTTGATTAATAGATGTTTTTTGCTCAGGTGGGCTCAAATGATAACCCAATTGTTGCATAAGGCTCAACTCGTTGAAATAGGTTTCTTCCCTTAACAGTATCCCTTTGGTGTCAAACGTAAGTTGGCTTAACCCGCTTATTTTAACGTTTTTGTCGGTGGGCGCACATTCGCCGTAAATTCCAGAGTTCAGTCCCGTAAAATGCCATTTCAAAAAGACCTTGTCCTCTTTGAGGGACATACTTTCCAATGAAACTTTCATATCGGGGAATCCTTTGGCAAATACATTGATATGTGCTTGCATCTCTTTTTGCGTGGCCACCACCTTTATGCCGTTTAAGGTGCGGATGAATGTAGAGGCGGTAATCGCTTCCAGGGCGCGTGCGTCATTTTGGTTCCAACAATAGGTTATATAGGTCTCAATATTGTTTTTAACTAGCTGCTCGGTTTGATTTTTCTCCTGCTCTATTTGCTTGGCAATCCCGTTACAGGAATATCCCAGAAAAAGAGATAACAAGGAAAAAGTGAG
>JBFIGS010000108.1:0-9300 GCA_041602195.1 Sediminicola sp.
ACCCCTCCTTGAGAATCCCACATCCCAATAGTAGTACCTGCAGAGTGACCGTATAAGCCTAAGGGATGCGTGTAAATTGATGGCCTTAATCCAGCCGCTTTTGCTTCGGAAAGCGACTTTGCCAAGATTTCATTCCCTGTTCTGCCGGTTATCATGTTATTTGTCAAGAAGTCCTGTACTCTATTCCCATCTTTTAGTCCATTGACCAAAAAAGCTGGAGCTGCCTTTTCTTCCGGCTTTAAAACATAGGCCAGTTCCTGACAGTCGGTATTCAAACGCAAATAGGTAATTCCAAAATCGCAATGCAACAAATCTCCCGGTAGTATTACCATATCATCTGGTCTACCTGAGAAGGAATATAGGTGTGAGACCAATTCCTCGCTGGTCCTTTGAATATCCACTGTAGGATGGAACCAAGTCTCCAACCCTAAATCTGTTACTTTTTGTCTCATCCACCATTCAACTTCGGTGGTGGTGGTCACTCCTGGGGTAATTACCTTTTCAGAAAATGCCTCTGCGATAATATCATGGGTAATGTCTACCAATTGATTGTAGATCACCATTTCCCTTGCAGTCCTTGTTTCTATCCACCCTACTGCCAATTTTTCTGCCGAGGATACTCTCGACCTGTATTTTTGTGGAAGATTTTCCATAAACTCATCATAATCAGTCTTGTCCAAACCATCTGCTATATTATGGTCTTTGGAATAATTAAGACCTATCTTGGTTGGATTCCTTTCCTCTATTAATTGCATCAGCCTTTTCCATTGATCAGGCTCCTTTTCCTTATCCCAGGCAGATGAAATGCTCTCTCCAACATTATAACGTGCAACAGCAAGTTTTTCAATGCTATTCTTGGACCTGTTTCTATAAAACATCAGAATGGTTCTTCTTCTTGCATTTAACCACGTTGCCGGTAACATCGTTTTAATAACGGGGTCTTCATTATATTCCCTAGAGATAACGATCCACATATCTATTCCAGTCTTGTCCATTAAGGCAGGCAACAACACATTGAAACGCTCCTCCATTATTTCATCTACCACCTTGGCACGTTCTACTTCCGGTAATATTTGTTGAGCCCTTAAACAAACGTTGATCAATAAAAAAAGAAATAAAAAAGTAGTTCTCATGCAATTGGTTGGTATTTATATTAGAATGAATATACTATCGTAAAATTAAGTTGTTATAAGTTTTAAAGTTTTTTTCCTGTCCAATTTACCGTTCCCTGTTTCAGCGAATTTTGCTATGTTCACCAATTCCTTGGGAATCTCAAAATTTTCAAAGGTACCACTGCTCTTTAATTCTTCTAAAATGGATTGATCAATTCCGTTCCCTTCCACAAAAAGAACTAATTTCTCTCCCAGCACATCATCAGGCATGCCCTTGACAAAAAACCTAGAAGATATGATAGAAGCCAATTTACTTTCGATTTCCTCCGGAATTAATTTAACCCCTCCGGAATTAATAATGTTGTCATATCTACCTAACCATTTAAATGCCTTTTCAATACTAATCTGAACCAAATCGTTGGTAACAATGGTTTCTTCTGACAGCATAGGCGCATCTATCACCAAGCATCCCCTATCATCGGACCGTATGGCAATATTGGGAAGGACCACAAAATCATGCTCCTTATTATCCTTGTTTTGACTCAGTTTCCTTATTGCAATGTGGCTAACTGTTTCTGTCATCCCATACGTCTCATAAATTTCATTATTGAGTAGTTGAATTTTATTTTTCAACTGTTCCGAAATTGGAGCCCCACCAACAATCAATGTATTAATCTGTTCTATTTGATCCAATGAATTTTCTAATTGCAATGGTACCATTGCCCCAAACTTATAGGATTTAGATACGCCTACAAGCGGGGTAGATGTTGGTTCCACATAGTCCAATCCAAGGCCGAGTACCATAGCTCTAACAAGCATCATTTTACCGGCTATATAGGATGCTGGCAAACAATGAAGAACAGTATCTCCCTCTTCCAAATCAAAAAATTCGGCTGTGGCCAAAGCTGAATTGATCATGTGATCTTTTTGGAGGATAACTGTTTTAGGTGTGCCTGTAGATCCCGAAGTTTTAACACTAATGGTTGGCTTATCATTCAACCAGTCCAAAAGAAAATCTCCAAATGGTATTTCAAACGCCTCTCCCTCCTTGATCAAACAATATCCTATTTCTCTCAATTCCGCTGCATTGCAGGAGATACCATTGATTTTAAACCTCGGATGAACTTCAGTATATTTGGTTGTCATTATTTCTATTTTTTATTGATTGATTTTTCTACATGTATGTTGCCCAATAATCTTTCTTTCCAGTTATTCCAGCCGTATTTTTTTGAAAAAATATAGAGGAGGGTTGGATATATTACCAATACAGGAATAAAGACATCCCACCCCAGTTCGGGTTCTGAAATATCCCTATAAAGCGAATCGGTCTGAAAAGCTGTCCAATCGGCGGTTACCAAAAGGGCTGTTGTCAAATTATTGGCAGCATGGAATCCCAATGCCAATTCCAATCCTTCGTCCATTAGTGTCAATATACCCAAAAATAATCCTGTCCCAATATAATAAACCATAATTCCATATCCCAATTTCTCTACTTCGGGATTCCCCAAATGTAGAAGTCCAAAGATAAGGGAGGTGATGAACAAGGGCAGCCATCTATTCTTGACCATTACACCAATTCCCTGCATTAAATACCCTCGCATCAAATACTCCTCACAACTGGTTTGAACGGGTATTAATAATGCTCCAATGACCAAAAGATATAAAAAGGGTCCTAGTTTAAAATTAAAAACATAGTCTTCGGGAGAAAATACTATGTCCGCACCCACCATGACAATTGAAATTATGGCCCAAAGGAAAAAAGCAAAACTTATCCTATTCCAATCCACCTTCTTCCTGGACGTGGTAAGATGAATTATTTTTTGTCTGTGGACCAGTTTCGCAGTCAGCAAGGTAGCCAAAAGGCCAAATGCAAATGACAACAACATCAAAAATAAAAATAGATTGGTCCCCAATAAGGCCGACATACCAGGGATATCACTTGGCATACTGCCCGTCCCGATCGACTTCACAATTAGGGTTCCAACCAATGGTAACATCCCTACGACTTGCCAGCCTAAAAATATGATCATAATACCCACTACATATCGCCAACCTTCATGAAAGCCTTTGTAGGCCTGTTCTATATACATATCTGTTCAATTTTGTTAATATCCCATGCCACGCTTTTTTGGTAAAATATCTTTCCGTTTTTGACCGTTAATGGGGAGTCAATATTATTGGTGTACAAACCTCCTGTTCCCAATCCCTGGGGCAGATCGTTTTTCATAGTTGCTGTCCATTGGGCTATGGCATTTAAGCCAATGTTACTCTCCAAAGCACTGGTCACCCACCATCCAACATTGTGATTTTCTGCAGCCTTTATCCACTCCTCACTACCCTTAAAACCGCCTACCAAGCTAGGTTTTAAGATAATGTAATGAGGGCGTATGGTTTTTAATAAATGTTCCTTTTCCACAACAGCTGTGACCCCTATCAACTCTTCGTCCAAAGCAATAGGAAAAGGGGTGTTGGCACATAAGGACTTCATTTCCATAATATGCCCTTGTTTTATGGGTTGTTCAATGGAATGCAGATCGTATTGTGAGAGGATTTTTAGTTTCTCCATGGCCTCTTCTATCTTAAAGGCTCCGTTTGCATCCACACGCAGTTCTATTTCCTCCTTATTATACCTTTTTCGGATAGAAGATAATAAAGCCATTTCTGTTTTAAAGTCAATGGCCCCAATTTTCATTTTGATACAGGTAAATCCGTCTTCCAATTTTTGTTGGATCTGTTCGTGCATATACCCTTCGTCACCCATCCAAACCAGTCCATTGATATCAATGGGTCTAGCCTCTCTGGTAAAAGGTGAAGGGAACAGCTCAAAAGGCTCCTTGGACTCAAAGGAGGTAAAAGCTTGTTCCACCCCAAATTGAATACTGGGAAAATCTATTAATTCGTTCCAAAGTTTATTTCTGCCAAGCTGAATGTTATCACAGGTCCATTTCAACTTTTGCTCATATTCGGGGAGATCATCCACACTTAATCCTCTGAGGATCCCGCACTCTCCAATACCAAATCCTTCCTCCCCCTGCAATACAAGAAACCATGTTTCTTTTTGATGTAGTATTCCACGAGATGTACCGCTGGGCCTTTTAAAATCTAGGATGTATTTTTTGTAGCTTGCTTTAATCATATAGACCCAAATTTAACTATATTTTGAATCATAAAAACAAAGAAATGAAAAGGATTGGGGATAAAACCATTTGGATTACCGGAGCTTCCTCAGGGATAGGAGAAGCGCTAACATATGAGCTTTCAAAGTTGGGATGTACATTGGTCATTTCGGCTAGGAACGGCGAACAACTATTTACCATAAGAAATAAATGCTCTTATCCAGAGCGGGTCCATGTTATACCGCTTGATCTGGAAGATTATATTAAAATGGATGAATTGGTACTCCAAGCGATTTCCTCTGCAGGTCAAATAGATATGCTGATCAACAATGCCGGGATAAGCCAACGCTCCTTGATCATAGAGACTGAATTGGAAGTTTACAAAAAACTTATGGATATCAACTATTTGGGTACCGTATCCTTAACCAAATCTCTCTTACCGCATTTTGTAAAACAAGGAAGCGGACATTTCGTGACAGTGACGAGTTTAATGGGAAAATTTGGTTCACCCTACCGTTCTGGTTACTGCGGGGCGAAACATGCACTTCACGGATTTTTTGATGTTTTGAGAATGGAACATGAAAAAGACGGGGTGCTGGTAACTCTTATATGCCCGGGATTTGTAAATACAAAGGTTGCCATAAATGCCTTGACGGGTAAAGGTGAAAGCCAATTGAGCAATGATAACGCCACTGAAAAGGGTATGGACCCCACAATTTTCTCAAAAAAAATGATCAAAGCGATAAGGCAACAAAAATTTGAGGCCTACATTGGAAAAAAAGAGGTTATGGGTGTTTACCTAAAGCGTCTTATTCCCAAATTATTACACTCAGTTGTATTAAAAAGTAAAGTAAGGTAGCTAAAGATTGATGTCTTCCCCAATTGCCAATAGGTGTAACTTTTTATCGGCATTTGCAAACTTTTTCAACGCCAAATCATGGTCAATTTCAATATACCCAAAAGTGTCGTAGTGGTACCCCAATACTGTATTACAAGCAACGAAGTCGGACGCCAAAATAGCATCATCCACTCCCATGGTAAAATTATCCCCTATAGGCAGTACGGCCAAATCCAATTTTGTATTTAGGGGTATCAACTTCATATCCATGGTAAGTGCTGTGTCCCCGGCAATGTAAATATTTTTGTTGTCAGAAGAGATAATAAACCCTCCGGGTTGTCCCCCATAAGAACCATCAGGAAAGGAGGAGGTATGGATTGCATTGACATACTTTAAGGTTCCGAAATCAAAATGCCATTTTCCTCCATGATTCATAGGGTGTGCCTTAAATCCTTTTTCTTGATAGTGCATTGCAATCTCATAATTGCTCACTATAGTGGCACCAGAAGCCTTTGCAATAGCTTCCACATCTAAAATATGGTCTTGATGGGCATGGGTTACTAAAATATAATCTGGTTTTAGGTTTTCGATCTTAATTAAATCCTTTGCCTTTTCATTCCCTGTAATGAAGGGATCTACCAGAATTAGTTTATTGCCTGTTTCTATAAGTAGTGTTGCGTGCCCTAAAAAAGTAATTTTCATGAATACAGATTTTGGTCTAATTTATTTAAAATTGAACCAAAAACGAACCCCATCAGCAGTTTTGTCGATATTTAAGGTAGATTGTAATTGGTTCACCAAGCGATTCATTAATCGAATTCCCATGGAAGAACTGGTACGTTCATCTGTATCCTCAGGTAATCCAATCCCATTATCTGTATATTCAAAATATCCTTGATCCCCATTTTTGCGAAGATGTATATAGATTTTTCCATTTTCATCGTCGGTAGGAAATGCATATTTAAAGGAGTTGGATACCAATTCATTTAATATCAAACCAAAAGGAATGGCCCTATCAATATCTAACTCTGTGCCTTCGGCATCAATAGTAATATTAATATTATGGCCCCCTTTTTTATAAACCGATTGGATGCTGTTGATTAAACTTTCGATATAACCTTGCATTTCAATTACTGACAAGTCGTCATTCTGATATAGCTTTTGGTGGATCAAAGCCATGGCCTTTACCCTACTCTTCCCTTCTTCCAATGCCTCAATAGCTGCCTTGCTTCTTGTATTTTTAGTTTGAAGGCTCAATAAACTGGATACCATTTGAAGGTTGTTCTTTACTCTATGGTGTATTTCTTTAAGGAGTGAATCTTTTTCTACCAAAGAGGCTTCAATAATATACTTTTGTTCGGCAATCAAACGTTGCGTCTTAATACTCTTTAAGTAGGCATATACCAACCCAGCAAATCCTAGCAGCGTAAAAATTAAAGAGATAAACACAAGACTGATTCGTTCGTCCTTAGCTTGTAGATCTAGGCGGGATTTTTCCAAAGCCAATTTTTGTTCCTCCATTTGATTTCTACTATTCTCCAAATCCTGGCTTGTCAATGCAGCCAATTGCTGGGTGCGTAAAGCAGATTCATAGATATTTATGGAATCCCTGATCCGGACGTTTTTCTTCAAATAAAAGGAGGCATTTCTATAATCCTGAATTTTGTCGTAATAAGTCGCCAAAGCCCGGTTCTTTTTTAGAATATTCTCAATTTTCCTTGGCTTCAAGTCTGCCTTAAGGTACTGCCTGGCCTTTTCATAGTTACCCAACTGTAGGTAGCATTCTGCAAGTTCTAGCGTATTCTCCACTACATCTGAAGAGAATTTTCCTTTATTGAATTCTTTAATGGTAATTATACTTCCTTCTAACCAAGGTATTGCTTCCTTATATTGCCTTAATTGGCCGTAGCACCTCCCAATATTGCCCTCAATGATTCCCTTGAGGTAATTGGCCTCTACAATTTCCTTTTCCGTTCTAATATTCGTAATGTCATTTATGAATATATCTATATGCCCTTTGGCTTCCTTGAATTTTGATAGTGCCACGGAAGATGAATTATCCAAACGTAAATAATTACCTATGTTGTTGTGATACTTGGCAAGGGAGTAATGATCATCCTCACTAATGGTTTTCATGACTTCCATGATATAGTCCTGCATGGCTTTCCGGGGTAAACCCAGGTTGGCATATATATCGTAGGTAGCCACATTTTTACTAAGTCCAATTGCTTTTTTCTCCTTCCGGATTTCCAATTGCTTATCATACATCTGTAGACGGGCATAATTGAAATCCATCAGATCCAACAAAATCTTTTTAGTATTAAGATCTAAAGAAACCTTCTGCTTATACAACTCGTTGGCAATGGCCACACTTTTATCATAATCTCCCAGATCGTGATAAATTTGGGACTGCATGATCTTATATTTTCTAATACTGATGGAATCATTCTCCTCTTGTGCATCCACCAGATCCAATTGAACGGCATCCAACCAATCATATGCTGAATTCTCGTTGTATCTATTTGGGGAATCATAAAAGAAATTGAATTTATCGGAAGCACCATCTTTTATTTTAAATTTCCTTAGGGTACTGTCCTCCTTGGCTATGGATTGTGCATGTACTTCGCCTGAACCTGGGTGAATTAAAAAAAAGATGATAAATATGTTGAAAAGCAACCTAACCATAATATGCCTGGGAATATAATTATATTAATTGTTTCTAAGGTAACATCCCTATGGGAATTGTAACATAAGCCGTTTGATATAAATAAACGATTTAAATGTCAAAAATAACATTATAAAATGTCAACCTTGAAATTTTGTTGTCAATAGATTTCAGTACGTGGTCTTATTTAACCCATCTTAAATCCCTATGTCTTCAAAACTTAATCTGTCAATAAATATTGCCATAATTAAGGGTCAATTTTATAGGAATTCCTTTTAAGCGCTTTTAAACTGCCGAAATAAAAGTAACTAAAAAGGCCGTACATAAGATGCACAGCCTTTTAGGAACACTATATATGAAAATGATAAGATTTGGGTCTCTTTCAATTACACTTCAAATATATTCGGTTCCTTCCTTTCTGCCATATTATTGTTGTATAACCGCCTAGAATTGTTGTGAAAAAGACAATTAAAATTTTAGGCTGCATTTCATCGAAGAATTCGGCCTTTAGTTGAGTTGAAAAAGAGTATTTCGATTATTGAGAAAACAAAAAAAACCATTCAAAGCTATAGCCTTGAATGGTTTTCTAAATTAATTCGTTTCCCACTTTAAGAATTCATAGCGGAAATAATGAATTCCTTAAATTCTTTGGAGATTGGGATTAGTGTGTTGTTGATCATAATATCCTTGGAATTGATGGCATCAATATGATCTACATTCACAATGTATGATTTGTGTGCCCTATAAAATTTGTTCTGGGGCAACTTTTCCAGGTAATCCTTTAGAGGGGATCTTACCAAAAACTTCTTATCTACGGTATTCACTTCCAAATAGACATTGTCAGCTTTGATAAACTGTATATCGCCAAATTGTATTCTGTAATACAAATGCTGTTTTTTAACAAAAATTGAATCCTTGAGGACAGAATTGGACATTAATTTTTCTTCCCCATCCTCTGCATTCGAATTATCTCCTTTTTCGGAATAATTGAAACTAGAAAGTGCTATCTCGATAGAAGTGTAAAGATCCTGCTGCTCGAAAGGTTTTACCAAATATCCATTTGGTTTAACAGTTTTTGCATTTTCTACAGTTGCCCTGTCCGAGTTGGAAGTCACAAATATGAACGGAATATTATAATTGTCCCTGATGTGCTTTCCTAGATCTATTCCCGTTTTATCGGAAGCCAGTATGATATCAATTAGAACAAGATCTACCTGGTTGTTTTTTAGTACTTCCACTGCCTGCTCATAGACAATCACATTGTCTACAATCTCATAGCCAATCTCTTCTAACATCGACTGCATGTCATCTGCAATAATGACGTTATCCTCTACTATAAGAATCTTAATTGGTTGTTCCAAATTGAGTGTGGTTTGATTGTTAACTGATCAAATTTACGAAAAAATATTAAAAGAAAAATAAAACAATACTGCCAATAAAAAAGTACTGAGAGCTAACTTTTTCAGTTCAGGATCCAATAAAACATGATCCTGTGTAACATATACTTTTCTCATGTGAATAAATATGGGCACAAACCCCAATAAAGGGATGGTACTTGTCCAATTGACA
>JBFIGS010000109.1:0-9267 GCA_041602195.1 Sediminicola sp.
AATTAAGTCTCAACCTAACAGCCCCAACATCCTATCAATGTACCTCGGTCTCAACGCCCATGGCCTTCAGCGAAGTTGAAAGGCTTGAAGTAACAAACCCATCGAATAATTTAAATCGTTCTCGACTCCGCTCAAAATGACAACCTTATCACCCCATCGTCAAAAGCAATCGGCATCCCAAACCAAAAAGTCTCGACCACTATTTAACGTACACTTTGAGACATGAATCCTTATCTTTACAGCTCATTAATTTCTTTTAGACCCATTGCAACAAATAAAAGCACACTTAGACCAAATAGCGGACATATCTAACCAGGATTGGGATTTTTTTATGTCAAAATTGCAGCGTCGGGAGATTTCAAAGAAATCGGTTTTTTTGAAAGTCAATGACATAGAAAACCATATCTCCTTTATAGAATCTGGCGTGGTGCGTCTGTACATTCCCAAGGAAGATCCGGATAAGGAAATCACCTTTGGTTTTAGTTTTAAAGATCAGTTTATTAGTGCTTATGACTCCTTTCTAACGCGTACCCCTTCAGCGTATCAATTACAAGCGCTAACAGATACCACTATTTTGAGTATTACTTATGATGATCTCCAATTGGTGTATAAGACCACACAAATAGGAAATCTTATTGGACGACTCACGGCAGAACGTCTCTTTTTGATAAAATCCAAACGGGAACAGAACCTATTGAATCTTACGGCAGAAGAACGGTATGTGAATTTGTTCAAAGAACGGCCAGAGCTTTTAAAAATCATTCCCTTAAAATACATCAGTTCTTATATTGGGGTCACTTCACAAGCTTTGAGCAGAATTAGAAAACGTTTGTAATAGGCGTTTTATTGATTTGGGTTCATTGTTTCCCTTGGAACATCAAATTATCTTTGTAAAAAAAAGCTATGTTGATTGTTCTTTTCGTTGCAGTGCTTTGGTATGGGGGCTTGTTTTTTCAATCTTTCTTTTTGCATCGGTATGCTGCACACCAGGTATTTACCATGTCCAAAACCATGGAACGCATCACCTTTGTTCTAACTTGGATCTTTCAGGGCCCAAGCTACCTTAGTGCGTATGGCTATGGGATAATGCACCGCATGCACCATGCCTACACCGATACTGAAAAGGATCCCCATTCTCCATCACATGACGCCAATTTATTTGCCATGATGTGGAGAACAAAAACAATCTATCAGGATATCAATAAGCAAAAAATTGAGGTAGATCAGCGTTTTACCAAAAATGTCCCGCAATGGAAAGGATTTGACCTATTTGCAAGTTCCCGGTTTTCCCGTTTGCTTTGGATTGCTGGGTATGTCTTATTTTTTGTGCTTTTTGCAACCGCTTGGTGGCAATGGCTGTTACTGCCAATGACCTTTTTAATGGCACCTATCCATGGGGTGATCATCAACTGGTTTGGGCATATTTACGGGTATGTAAATTTTAAAATGAAGAACACCAGCAAGAACCTCTTCCGGTTCGATTTTTTAATGATGGGTGAAGGGTATCATAACAATCACCATAAACATGCAGGTAGCGCCAATTTTGGCGTAAAATGGTATGAGATTGATATTACCTATCTGATTATAAAAGTGTTGGATGCCATTGGTTGCATTCGGTTAAAGCGAATTGAAGTAAAGTAAAGTAGCATCAACTTTTATGCTACATACTTTATTACCATCCTTTGCTGGTGAACAGTGTGTAAAATGAAAGTAACGCACCATAGGTAATTAATGGTTCGCCCTTTGTTAACTTTTGTGCCATTGAAAAATATCCCAGAAGAATTCATTTTCATTGGGAATATGTGAAGTTGGGTAATAAACGCTGGGAAGCAGACTGCTTCCCAGCGTTTATTTTAACCATTATGACTTTCCGAAGATTAACAGGTAATTTATTTCTTAACCGTTAACTTTTAGCGCGCCATATAAGAGGTAAGTGTAGTGTCTCCAGTTTGATAATATACCTGTCCGGTAATATCGTCAACGGCATACAAGGGTTCACGGTCCTTTCCAAGATTGATTTCACCCGCTACTTTACCAGTAGTTTTATTAACTTTTAACAAGACGATGTCTTTTTCCTGTTTTGACATGATGAACATAAAGTCCCTACCTTGTTTGGTGGCTTTGAGGCGGGCATTCGCCTTTCTGAATGCAGCACTGGCATAACTTGATGCTGCATTGCCCAATTCTCCATAGGCATTGCCCATTTGGGCCACCATTTGCCCTGCTCCCTCGTTCTCTTGACGTACATCATTTTCGGCTGCGGCCATGGCACCAGAAATATAGTATGAGGTGGCACCAATATATGCCGCCCTTATCGATGAAGCATACAGCAAAGCACGTTTCCAACCCGCTTCCTTCGGTGCTGGATAATATGCTTGATAGACCAGGGACCCATCAAAATTAAATTTGGCAACATTCTGATCCGAGTGCAGAAAAATTCCATCCTCCAAAATTTCCAGGTTCGATGGGGATTCCTTCCCCTCAAATCGAAGTTCTAGTTGTGAAAAATCACTGACTTGTCCATTGGACTTATCCACAACTTTTAAAAGTCCGGAGCTGTAATCAAAAGCATAAATTTTATCTTTATGCTCAGCGGTCAGGCTAGGGTTGGTCTGTATACTTTTATTCCATTGCAGTGTACCTGTATGATGGTCCAAAATATTCATCGATTCGGTTGTAATATATAGGATTGAATTGGCCAGTGGCACAATCCCAACGACTGTACCATCTACCTTGACGGGTTTTTCAAAAGTAATGGCCCCAACTGTTGGGTCTAAATAATTGAGAAAATCTTTATTGGCAGTTCGCGATACGAGCAAAATACCGTCACCTGAATCCAAATAATCATAAACTCCGCCTTTTATTGCAATACCACGGCCCTTTTTCCCCCACAGCCCCTCACGAGTATCGTAATCAAACAGGTTTATTTTCGTTCGATTGCCATCATCGGGTAACACAAGTATTCCTTTATCTAAAAAATAAACCTGGCTGAGCGCCCCATTCACCTCTAATTCTTCATTCCATACCAAACTACCATCATTGATGTTATACGCGTTATAATTATTGGTGTAGTTAATGGGACTATTGGATGAAGTCATTCCTCCCTGTCGCTCTTGTTGTGACCCCAAATAAAAGACATCACTGCCTTCGGGTTGGTAGTAGTGCAGGTGTATGTCCATATCTTTGGACACATGCTCCGCAGCCTGTTTTAATAAGGCTCCGAATTTCCCCATTTTGTCTATTTGCTCCGCTTCCTTGGAGATCGTTTTCTTCCAAATTACATCTCCGGTATCTGCATTGAGTTTGTAGTTGTTGAATAAGGTTACGATAAGAAGTTCATGATTATCAAGTTCATTGGCTGCAACGATACGACCAAATTTTTCATTCATTGTCCAGGACAAACTAGCATCTGACATTTTTACGGAAACCATAAGGGGTTCTCCATTGTAATCTGTTCCAGAAACGAGAATCGCATCTGAATTGTACAATAAATGATAGTTGGCAACCTTTTGAAGTCCGGCATTTTTAGAATTAAAGACTTCGTTGCCATTAAACTGATCAATCAGATGTAAGCTGTTGTCTGTTGTTACCGAAAAAAAAGGACTATTGGGAAGTTCTTCGAAAGCTGCTCTCTCGAGATTGCCAAAGGCCCTTTTTCCCCAACTAATAGCACCTGTTTCGGTATCGATACCAATCAGCTCTTCTCTTGAACTAACAATAAGGTTGCCCAATGAAGTAACTTCTTGCCATAAAATTCTAGTAGGTACCTCTTTGTTCCATTTCATTTCAACTTGTGAAAAAGATAGTAATGGCAACACCATCAGCAATAAAAAAATTGGTTTTATTTGGCTCATATTCTGGTTTTTAGTCTAGTTAAAACGTAGCACCTTCCTATTTAGTACAATCATTTCCGTATTATCTGAGCCAAGATCCTAATCCTATAGGCCTAAATGCCCATGCCATTGTAATACGAAGCTGTCCTTTAGGTCTCCATGATCCCAGAATCAACTTGGATACCTATTTTAGTGACTTTAAAAAGGAATGAAAACAGGAGAAGTGGATTTTTGAAATCAACCCGTCTTTCGTTTTCATTGGAAACCTCTGTTCTTGGGTCGGTAAACATTCGTATTTTTGCTTCTCGTTTAATTTAAATTTTCGGGAGACATTCAATACTGTAAAGCCAATTCATGATCATACCTAAACTACATTATATTTCCCAGGGAAATTCACCGAAAGAGCATCTGGAAAACATACAAAAAGCGTGTACCTCCGGGATTGAGTTGGTGCAATTACCCTTAATAAATGAAGCTTCAGATAAGAAATTGCTGAAATTTGCCCAAGAGGCTAGAGAAATTACAGCTCATTTTCAAACTAGATTACTTATAAACGACCACTATAAAATTGCAAAGGAGATTAAGGCAGATGGCGTCCATTTAGGACAAACGGATGTCTCCCCTACTTTGGTGAGAAAGCATTTATACACTTGGCAAATGATTGGCGGTACCGCAAATACATTGCAGGATTGCGAAGCATTACTAGAGAAAGATGTTGATTATATTTGTTTGGGTCCCTTTCGATCAACCTCCACTGAATACAATGTAAGTCAGGCTTTAGGTTTAAACGGTTATACCGCCATTATAGAAATCTTAAACACCAAGACCCCTATTATAGCCGTCGGAGGCATAACCATAGAGGATGTAAAAGCCATATTGGGAACGGGGATTAGCGGACTGGCAGTATCAGAAGAAATTACCCGTAATTTCGATAACATTAGAACATTCAACCAATTACTAAATGCCTCCTCAACAGAGGAGCAGCGGTATACCTTCTAATTAAAATTGATTGTCCCACATAAAAAAAGCCCATCTAAATAAATAGATGGGCTTTTGTAAAACTTGAAGTATATGTATTAGATAACTTTTACGTTTACTGCGTTTAATCCTTTGTTACCTTCTTGAAGATCAAATTCAACTTCGTCGCCTTCGCGTACTTCGTCAATTAATCCAGAAATGTGTACAAAGTGGTCTTTTTCAACTCCTTCTTCAGTGATAAATCCAAATCCTTTAGTTTCATTGAAAAATTTTACTGTTCCTTTACTCATCGTAATATTTATTAAATTTATAATATGTATTGAATTGCAAAGGTCGTGCCAATTAAGTTAATACACAACTTATTACGTTCTATTCTCTTCTTTATGTACTAATGTGCTACTATAGATGTGGTAAATGCGTGCAATGTAATTAGAAGTTTTATAGGTTTTTCTAGGGGTCAAAGCCTGTTTTTTTGCAATCCCCGTAAATAAAACAAAGCATAAATAAGTAACCACTTGGCTTAACAACAGCTACTGTTTTCTTGAATGGGCGGACAAGCCATAGTACCAAAAGAACAAAATACGCAGCAATCCCCGGCCTTAGGTTTTAATATTTCTGTACAATTTTCACATTCATAAAAGAATTGGCATGCGGTAGTTGGCATTTCTTCCTCTTTGCCATGCCCACAGGTTGGACATGTTATGGTTGATTTTAATTGAACTTCCATTATTGAATAATTTTATAGCCAGTTTTTTCAATAGCACCTTCTATCTCTTTACTGGTGACTTTAGTCTTGTCATAAATAACCACTGTATTACTCTTAGTATAATTAGCTTTTACTTCCAATATGCCATCAAGTTTGTGCACTTCACTTTCTATATGCCCCTCGCAGCCAGAGCAGGTCATTCCTTTAATAGTATATTCAACTTTAGCGCTATTTGCTTCGGATACATAAACTATTTCCTTATTGGTTTTTGGATTTGGGTAAAAAATTTGGGAGTAAAAAGGAAATGCCAACATAAATATGGCAAACAAAGACACTAGAAGTAGCGACTTTTTTGAGTTAATGAATTTTGGCTTTAAGTCGTCGCACTCACAATCAATCTCTTGATTAATTGGTTTTAGATTTTGATACCAGGCTATAGCCAATACTAAGAGCGTAAGCGCAATTAAATATGGCCTAATCGGATCCATCCATGAAAATATTGAAGCAACCCCACTTGCTCCAGCGATGAAGGCTAAAACAGGAGTAATACAACACAATGAGGCCGCAATTGCAGTAATAATTGTTGTGCCTACTAACTTCTTTTCTGAACTCATAACTTATCTTCTAAATCTTTAGTGCCCTCTATTATTGCAAAAAATGGCATCAAAAGCGGAATCTTATCTTTTTTAATTGAATAAAATATGGTTTGCGCTTCTTTTTGCGAGTAGATTATGTTTCTGTCCTTTAATTTTCTTAGATGCTGTGATATTGCTGACACGTTCATTTCTAAAATGTCACTTAAATCGCACACACAAAGTCGTACTTCTTGGTGCAATAGGTACAAGATCTTTAATCTTACTGGGTTACCTGTTAAGCTTAAAATATTAGAAAGTGCACCAATAGATTTTTCCATTTCTTGAACTACCACCCTACAGCTCATTATTTGTTTGGCATCTGCCTCTAATCTTATGCAAATGGATTTTTCCATAGTCAAATATATTCTTATTTTCCTATTTAAGCAATTACTTAAATACAAATCATTTTGCTTTACATGCTTTTCCTAACACGCACTATTAATTTTAAGGTAAGTATGAACAGTTGCTTGGGTTTTCGACTGCTCTGGAACTGACAACTCCCTCATGTTGAGCAAATGCACTTCGTTCTCGACTGCGCTCGAACTCACAAAGTTTGAAAAAACAAATAAGTTTTACCTTAATGTCCCCTCGAGCGCAGTCGAGAGGTATTTAATTGGCACATTATTCAAAACAGAAATAGGATATGGTTGTTCTAGACTGCGCTCGACCTGACTGCTCTGAAAAGGTAAACAACAGGACTTGGTTCTCGACTGCGCTCGAACTGACAGCTCCGAAAAGGTAAACAAAAGGACTTCGTTCTCGACTGCGCTCGAACTGACAGTTCCCTCATAGTGAGTAAATGCACTTCGTTCTCGACTGCGCTCGAACTGACAGCTCCCTCATGATGAGCAAGTGCACTTCGTTCTAGACTGCGAGCGAGCTCACAAAGTTTAAAAAACAAATAAGTTTTACCTTAATGTCCCCTCGAGCAAAGTCGAGAGGTATTTGATTGGCACATTATTCAAAACAGAAATAGGATAAGGTGTTCTAGACTGCGCTCGAACTGACAGCTCTGAAAAGGTAAACAAAAGGCCTTCGTTCTCGACATAGCCTGTCTTGAGCGGAGTCGAAAGGCTCAAACTGACAGCTCCAACAAGTCGTAATATCGGGTTGACGTTTTTTTTAATTCCCAATCCCAAAGGCGATAATTTTATTTCCCTTTTCCGTGCCCAATTTTTCCCCTCCACAGGCAATCACAATATATTGTTTGCCATTTACCATATATGTACTTGGCGTGGCGAATGCTGGTGCAGGCAGCTTATACTCCCAAAGTAGGGTGCCGTTTTTTTTATCGAAAGCCCTGAAATAGCCGTCTTTGGTAGCCGCAATGAAAAGCAGTCCGTTTTTTGTTAATAAGGGCCCACCGTAATTTTCTATTCCAGTTGTCGGGTGGCCTGCTGCCTTTAAGCTTTCTGTTTCCCCCAAGGGAATGGACCATTTATAATCGCCCGTATTTAGGTCAATGGCGTGCAGGGTCCCCCAAGGTGGAGAAATCGCAGGTAAATTATTGCTGTCCATGAATTTGAAATACCCCGTATGCTCATAGGTCAAAGACCCTTTTAAATTTGGTTTGTTTTCTAATTTTGTAACGATTTCTGTCTTATCCTCTTTCACCTCAAATAGAAAGTTCAGCAACATGGTTTTCTCCTCTTTGGGTATTTGTGGAAATCCGGGCATCATTCCTTTTCCCTTGTCTATGATATTTAGTACCTCAGGCTTGGTGTACTTCGAATTTAGATTTTTCAATGAAGGAAATCCGCTTGCAGGAATCCCTGACAGATCTGGTTTATGGCAGCTAGCACAATACTGGCTATAGATGGAAGCACCAAGGGGAAGACTATCGTCAATGACGTTCGATTTTTCTTTCAGTTGCAAGATCCAAGCCATTTCATTGGCATTCACATACAAAATCCCTTCTTGTGGATCGGCCCCGGCCCCACCCCATTCAGCTCCCCCATCATAACCTGGGAGCAATAAAACGGGTTCGAGTCCTGGAGGGGCATATTGCCTTCTGTCCATCTTCCTGAAACGCTCTAGGAGCTCCTCCCGATTCACCGCGTATGGACTAATATCATTTTCTGTAAGGTCGTTTGAGAGCCTTGCGAAGGGTCTGGGTTTGGTAGGAATTGGTTGGGTGGGCCAGGCCTCTTCCCCGGGGATACTCGAAGGAGGAACTTCTACTTCTTCAATATCGAATAGGGGTTTCCCTGTTCGCCTATCAAAAACGAAAACATACCCCTGTTTTGTAATTTGGGCGACAGCCGGTATTTTAGCCCCGTTATGCACCACTTCAATAAGGTTGGGCGGTGCTGGAAGGTCCCTATCCCATAAATCGTGATGGGTAAATTGAAAATACCATTTAAGTTTACCCGTTGCGGCATCCATTGCTAAAAGGCAATTTGCATAGAGATTACTTCCCCTTCTAGCACCACCATAAAAGTCGGGGGCGACAGAACCAGTAGGCACGTAAACCATACCTCGTGCTTCATCTAAAGCCATACCGGCCCAATTGTTGGCCCCACCTATGCCATCACTTTTATAAGCATCTTTGTCCTTCCAAGAATCGTAACCCGATTCTCCAGGGTGTGGAATGGTATGAAAGCGCCAGACCAACTCTCCACTATTACAGTCAATTGCCACCAAATTGCCAGGGGCAGAACTCTCATTTTCCGCAACCCTAACAGGCATAATGATCAGATTTTTATATATGGTGCCCGGCGTGGTGGAGGTGACAAACTTATCAGCGGCCTTTTCCGGCAGGGCAATGTGGAGATCTATTCTACCCTCTTTACCAAAACCATTGATAGGTTTTCCTGTTTTCGCATTCAAGGCATAAAGAAAAGGGCCGGTTACGAAAAAAATACGACCGTCATTGCCGTCATCATAGAAACTAACCCCTCTATTTGCAGAATGGCCAGAATTTTCCTCATCCTCAAAACGCCAAACTTCTTTCCCTGTTGCGGCATGAAGGGCAATAGCTTTTTGGTCGGCTGTTACCCCATATAAAAGCGTGTCGATTATAATGGGATTCATCTGCATTTGGCCCATATCTGGAGCATCATAGGTCCATAGAACCTTTAGGCGATCAAGATTTTCTTTGTGTATTTGATCCAGC
>JBFIGS010000110.1:0-9201 GCA_041602195.1 Sediminicola sp.
GATGGTCATTTCTGGTACGGTAGCCCTAAAATCCTGTAACAATTGGGTCGTTTTGGCCTTAGTGGTCCCACGACGCAAACTTTTTAGGATAGGATCTGCAATATGTTGCAAGGGAATATCCAGGTAGTTGCATACTTTTGGCTCCTGGTTCATCACATCCAAAACATCCATTGGGAACCCTGTAGGGAAGGCATAGTGCAAACGGATCCATTCGATCCCCTCTACTTTTACCAATTCCTTCAACAGCTCTGCCAAGTTTCTCTTTTTGTAAAGATCCAACCCGTAATAGGTCAAATCCTGAGCGATCAATACCAATTCCTTCACTCCTTTGGCGGCCAGTTTTTCAGCTTCCTGAACAAGGTCTTCAATAGGAGTACTCTTGTGCTTACCTCGCATCAGGGGAATGGCACAAAAGGAACAAGGTCTGTCACAGCCTTCGGCTATTTTTAAATAGGCATAATTTTTTGGGGTGGTCGTTAAGCGTTCCCCGATCAGCTCATGCTTATAATCGGCTCCAAGGGCCTTCAATAGATTGGGCAGATCACTGGTCCCAAAATATTCATCCACATTGGGAATTTCTTTCTGTAGGTCTGGCTTATAGCGTTCACTCAAACACCCGGTCACAAAGACCTTATCAACTAGTCCGGCTTCTTTCTTCTGCACATACTCCAAAATGGTGTTTACACTCTCCTCCTTGGCATTGGCAATAAAACCACAGGTATTGATGACAACAACATTCCCTTCCTCTTCATGTACCACCTCTTTATCGTTGGCACGCAACTGTCCCATAAGTACTTCTGAATCGTACACATTCTTAGAACACCCTAGGGTTACTACGTTGATTTTGTTCTTTTTAAGTGTTTTTGTCCGCATGTTTTTTCTAAATAGGGTGCAAAAGTACGATTTGATACAGGAATGGCATCAAAATAAGACTAATATTAACGTTTCGGGGCATTGCCCCCTTGGTATCACACCTTTATGTACCTATGTTCGTGGCATAAGTGCCATTGCTTTTATTGAAGCTTTTCTGGCATCTTACGCACCTTGGTACCCGCCTCAAAAGCGCGACCCAGCTCCAGTAATTTATCCTCTTGGAACTGCTTGGCAATAAAGGTAAGACTGATAGGCTCTCCAGTTTCCTTATATCCCATAGGTACCGTTAAGGCAGGATATTTGGCCACAGCGGCATAACCTGCATGATAATTGTTGATGGAAAGGATAGCATCCAGATTTTTGGAATCCAGGGCCGTATCAAAAAAGGCTCTTCCCGTTTTTTCCAATCTGCTTTTTATTTCTTCCAAGCCTTCAGCGGTGGTAGAATCTGCCACAATTCCTTCAAACAGGGCCTGACCGTAAGGAATACGCACCAAAGAATCCATATTGTTAAAGGCGATGGCATCCTGGATACTGCCAATTTTCACAGCGTCCTTGTTTCTTACTTGGCTGTTCAGATAGGCTGGCAGGTCGTTCTTCATATCAATATTCAAAATACTCAAGAAGCCTTCCATTTTAGCTGTTGGCGGGGTAAAAACCACAATTTCGGCCCCCAGACTTTTTAGCTTCTCCACGGTATTCTTATAAATCTCGTTCTCCTCCATAAGGTTGGCAAAGGCACCCAACCGCTTTCCTTTTAGTGAGTTATTTGTAACCACATTCATATAATCGGCAGTAGACGCAACGGATTTGCTATCCTCAGGATCTTGACCCAACATGGCCGATAATAAAATGGCGTTGTCAACTACGTTTTTGGTCATTGGGCCAGGCGTGTCCAAGGTGCTGGAAATAGGAACGATCCCCGAACGGCTCAAAAGGCCAATAGTTGGTTTTAATCCCACCACAGAATTTTGGCTGGAAGGGGATAAAATAGAACCTGAAGTTTCAGTCCCTACTGCCGCCACCGCATAGTTGGCAGCTACAGAAGTACCACTCCCGGCACTGGAACCCCCGGTTTCAAATACTTTTCTTCCATATGGGTTCAGGGTCTGACCCCCAACGGCACTGTAGCCTACAGGGCAACCCGAGCAAAGGAAATAGGCCCACTCACTTAGGTTGACCTTCCCTAGAATAAGGGCACCGTTCTTTTTTAATTGTTGCACGATAAAGGCATCATCGGTCTCATTGTCCATCAAAGCAATAGATCCTGCCGTAGTATTCATCCCCTTGGTATTGATATTGTCCTTCAATAATATGGGCATACCATAAATGGGATGGTGTTTTTCGTTTGGATACTTTTTGCGGAACTCGTCCATTTTACGGGCTTCCGCAACCACATCCTGGTTCAAGGCCAGGACCGTATTCAACGTAGTGGCATTATCAAGTTCATATGTATAAATTCTTTTCAGATAGAAAAGCACCAACTTCTCGTAGCTCAGTTTGCCCTCCTTGATATGTGCCTGCAAGGTGGGGATATCCTGTTCCAAGACCAACGGTTTCAGACTTTCGTATTCCGAATCGGAAAATTTGGAAACTTCATCATAGAGGGGCAAAAACACCTCATTTTTGTCCAGCACTTTGGATTGGATCAGCTTATAACGCATTCTCTCTATCTCATGATCTGTATTGGCTGCTACTTCGGCCGAATCATTATAGGCTTCCCAAAGTACTACGGGATCGGGGGTCTTTTCTTGTTTCTGCTTACATGACGTAATTCCCAAGGCTACTGCCAATACCAAAATAAAGAGTCTTTTCATAAGTGCTAATTTTTAATTAATGTATTCCAATTCTTAATATTCTCTTGGTTCATCCGGACGAATTCGTCCTTCCCTTCAATCCCTGCCAATGCCATGGATTTTTGGGCAGATTTTATGGCCGATCTATAATCGAGCAAAGCGGCCTCCACCAAGGATTTTACCCTATAAAAATAATAGGTATCGCCCCCTAGGGCAATGGCCTTATTCAAATAATTGAGGGCCAAGGGATACTCCATGCCCTGTTCCTGATAATAACGAGCCGCCTCATAAAAGGTTTGTGCCGTGGGATTCTCTTGTAGCTGTTTGTTGATTTCACCGAGCATGGCACCATGGGTATCTACCGTCATTGGAATAACAATTTTGGTTTGCTCCCAAATCCAGATCATTTCCACGCTGTTATGGGTCATCGCATCAAAAGTGATCAAAAAATTCTCCTGAAAATAAGGAATCCTTTCCGGGATGACAGTCACCCTAAGCGCATCTTCCGCAGGGTCATAGGCTGTTCTGCCATCGCCCCAGTGGGTGGTATTGGTATGAAACACTATTTCCCATTTGTCCTCCTGTGGAAAAGCATAAAGGGCATAGGTTCCTTTGGCCAAAGAATTGCCAAGTACTTTCATGTCCGTTTCCAAGGTAATCTTAGTGGACTCATTGGCACCAACCCGCCAAATACGGTCATAGGGTACGAGGTGACCAAAAATGGTCCTCCCCCTAACGGCTGGTCGTGAATAGGCAACGGAAATTTTAGATAGGCCAACCTCTTGCTCCACTAGGGAAAAAGGACTGGCTTTAGGATGTGTGATTTGTGCAGCGCTTGGTAGCGCCAAGAGAATAAGTAGTATGGATACGAGGTACCTCAATTTTTACCCCCAAAAAATGAATCGACAAACTCGTACTTATTGAATATCTGAAGATCTTCGATACCCTCACCAACCCCGATATACTTTACCGGGACCTTAAACTGATCGGAGATTCCTATGACCACACCACCTTTGGCGGTGCCGTCCAATTTAGTAACAGCCAAAGAGGTTACTTCGGTAGCCTTGGTAAACTGCTTTGCCTGTTCAAAGGCATTCTGGCCTGTGGAGCCATCAAGGACGAGCATTACATCATGGGGTGCATCTGCAACAACCTTTTGCATTACCCTTTTCACTTTGGTAAGCTCGTTCATCAGGTTTACCTTGTTGTGCAAGCGACCCGCAGTGTCTATAATGACCACATCGGCATCTTGTTTCATGGCAGAACTTAAGGTATCAAAAGCAACGGAAGCAGGATCACTCCCCATAACCTGTTTTACGATGGGCACATCTACGCGGTCTGCCCATACCTGTAACTGGTCTATCGCTGCGGCACGGAACGTATCCGCGGCACCCAGTACAACCTTATAACCTTGTTTTTTGAATTGATGGGCCAATTTCCCAATAGTGGTGGTCTTACCTGCCCCATTGACACCAACCACCATGATCACATAGGGTTTTTTGTCCTTGGGAACTACAAACTCAGTCTCCTCCCCTACATTGGTTTCGGATAAAAGGCCTGCAATTTCTTCACGGAGGATGACATTGAGTTCATCCGTCCCCAGATATTTATCACGGGATACCCTGGCCTCTATTCTTTCGATAATTTTAAGGGTAGTATTCACTCCGACATCCGAAGTGACCAATACCTCCTCCAGATTATCCAAAACATCATCATCTACCTTGGTTTTCCCGGCAACTGCTTTTCCCAATTTTGAGAAAAAACTGGTCTTGGACTTCTCTAAACCCTTATCCAGGGTTTCCTTCTTTTCGGAAGAAAATATCTTTTTGAATAAACTCATTTGTTATACTACTTCTATTACCCAAAGATATGAAAATAAAAAAGCTACTTTCGATTGAAAGTAGCTTTAAAATATATTTTGGCAAGTATTATTTCTGTTTTGCCATCCAATCGTTTACCATTTCAGGAACCATTACTGATTCCACAAAAGTATAAGCACCAGTTTTTGGCGACTTTACCATTTTAATGGCTTTGGTTAATCTTTTTGAGCTTGTCTGTAAACTCGCTACGGTCTTCTTTGCCATGACGTATTATTTTATTTCTTTATGAACTGTCATTTTCTTCATGATAGGGTTGAATTTCTTAATTTCCATCCTATCTGGAGTATTCTTCTTGTTCTTGGTAGTGATATACCTAGAAGTCCCAGGCATGCCGGATTCTTTATGCTCCGTGCACTCCAAAATAACTTGGATCCTATTACCTTTCTTTGCCATTGTTATCTTTTTATTTACGGATTACTTAACCAATCCTTTTGCTCTTGCTTCTTTTATAACTGCTGATATCCCCTTTTTATTGATGGATTTCAACGCCTTAGAAGTTACCTTTAGGGTTACCCAACGGTCTTCTTCAGGGATATAAAAACGTTTTTTAGAAAGATTTACATCAAATCTTCTCTTGGTTTTGTTAATGGAAAAAGAGACGTTGTTACCAAACATAGCTTTCTTTCCAGTAATTTCACAAACTTTTGACATTTCGCTACTTTTAGTGTGATTTTAAACAGGATGCAAATTTATATCTTTTTTATGGGAAGGCAAAATTCTTTTTTCAGAATTTTAGAATTTCTTTTTGCAAAAGCTCAAAAGACTTGTTTACGGCCTTCTGAACGATGCGCTCCCGATGGTTTCCCATCATGAATTTCTCAGCATAAACTCCAGACGGCGAGGCAATTGCAATATACACCGTTCCTACATCTGCATCAGAATCCCCTTTTGTAGGTCCGGCGTTCCCAGTTGTAGAAATTGCAAAATCTGTATTAAAAAGTTCTTTTACGTTCTGCGCCATGGCCTTTGCAACGGCTTCACTGACCACAGAATCCTTATTTATGACCTTTTCGGACACCTGGAGCACCTTAATTTTGGCTTCCGTGGCATAACTGACCACACTGCCCTTAAAATAAGCAGAAGCTCCTGGTACAGAAGTAATTCGCTCTGCAATGGCCCCTCCGGTACAACTCTCCGCCGTAGCAAGGGTATATTTCTTTTTTGCCAGTATTTTACCTACTACCTCTTCCAAAGCGCCATTCTGGTCCTCTCCGAATATAATATCGCCAATAATGCCATGAAGTTTAAGGATTTCTTCATCAACGGCCATGCCAATGCCTTCCTTGTCCGTACCCTTGGCGGTCAGCCGCAACCTTACCTTTCCAAGGTTGGGCAAATAGGCCAACCTAATGAAGGACGGCAGTGCGTTCTCCCAATCCTCTATCTTTTCGGCAATGGCACTCTCACCTACTCCGTAAGTGATCAACGTTCTATGCAGGATAAAAGGTCTATGGAACTCCTCG
The DNA here is from genome assembly GCA_041602195.1 of Sediminicola sp. Taxonomy (GTDB): domain Bacteria; phylum Bacteroidota; class Bacteroidia; order Flavobacteriales; family Flavobacteriaceae; genus Sediminicola. The sequence goes on from JBFIGS010000110.1 coordinate 6,013, forward strand.
ACGATTCTTGGGATTACCTCGTTCTGTACAAGGCTCTTCATTTCAAAGGGCACTCCGGGAAGGGATACAAATACCTTGCCCCCGTGCTTTATCCACATCCCTGGGGCCGTTCCATAGGCATTCTTAAGCACAGTAGCCCTGGAAGGCACCAATGCCTGCCTGCGGTTCATATCGGAAATTGGCGTGGAAATATAATTTCTGAAAAGCTCTTCTACATGCTCCAACACTTCTTTGCTCTCCACAAGGGTGTCCCCAAAATACTCACAAAGGGTCCGTTTGGTAATATCGTCCTTGGTAGGCCCTAGGCCACCCGTGATAATAATTACATCTGCCCTGGACTCGGCTTCTTCAAAAGCCTTGAGAATATGGTTTCGCTCATCCTGTACCGAAGTGATCTGATAGACAGAAACCCCTATTTGGTTCAGCTCATGAGCGATAAAAGCAGAATTGGTATCAATAATTTGCCCAATTAGGATTTCATCCCCAATGGTTATGATTTCTGCAAGCATTATAAATTGAAGTCTTTCTTAAGCTCGGATACTACTTGATGGATATCATTTTTCAATAAGGGAAATAATTTCTCTATAGCCTCTCCACTGCCCTCCTTTTTACCCAGAGTTTCTATCTCCAGGGCATTCGCCCGGGTCTGTTCCATCCCTAAAAGGTCTACATTTGGTTTTATTTTATGCGCCAATTGATACACATTGCCGTAATCCTTCTTTTCGATAGCCTGTTCCAACATTTCCAAATCGGCAGGTACTTCATCTAGGAATACAGCTATTACAGAGTTGATGAAATCTTCATCCCCTTCTGCCATTTCATTTAATTTGTCTAAACTGTATATCATTATTTTATTTTTACCGTAAATAACTCTTCGTTTTCAAGCTTACCTGAAAGGTAATCATTTGTTTCAATTTTTCCTACACCGGCAGGGGTTCCCGTAAAAATAATGTCTCCCTTTTTCAGCATAAAATAGGTAGACACATAGGCGATGATCTCATCTATCTTCCACAACATCATACCTGTATTCCCTTGCTGTACCAATTCCCCATTTTTGGAGAGCGAAAAATTTAAATTGTTCAGATCCTTAAAATTGGTCTTGGGCAACCATTTCCCCACCACGGCGGCTCCATCAAAACCTTTGGCCTTTTCCCAGGGCAAGCCCTTCTCCTTTAGGGCCGATTGCACATCCCTGGCGGTAAAATCTATCCCAAGGCCAACCTCGTCATAATAGGTATGGGCAAACTTTTCTTCGATATGCTTCCCCACCTTCTTGATTTTCACCAATACCTCCACTTCATAATGAACATCTTTGGTAAATTCAGGGATGTAAAAATCCTGCTCTTTGGGAAGAACCGAAGAATCTGGCTTTATAAAAACCACCGGATCCGTAGGCCTTTCATTATTTAATTCCTTGATATGGTCAGCGTAATTGCGACCTATACATATAATTTTCATGCTCTTAGATCAATATTTGACAGTACAGAATCCCATTTTGGGATTTTTAAATGGGCTCCGTCCAAAATAAGGACAAAGATTGTATTTACCCTAATTTATTATTGAGCTTACTTAGTTTTATTTGGGTGAGCACCTTTTTGGTATACAATGGGAAGTCGGCATTCAATATCCAACCAAAATACCCTGGCTCTTTTTCCAAGACATCATGCACTTTTCTGCCTTTGTGCTTCCCAAAAGAGAATATTTCTTCTCCGTCTTCATCCAATGCAATAAAACCAGCAAAATCTACAAATTGCCTGTGCGTTGAGAATTCAGCCAATTTTTTGATATTGTTTTCCAATTCCGGATAGCGATCCAATTGGGACAACAGCACCTCATAGGTTGCATTGGTATCTGCTTCCGCACTATGGGCATCGGTCAGTTCCTTATCACAATAAAACTTATAGGCGGCTGCTAGGGTTCTTTTTTCCATTTTGTGGAAAATGGTCTGCACGTCAACCGACACCGTACTCTTCATATCAAAATCTACCTCTGCCCGAAGCATTTCTTCCGCCAGCAAAGGAATATCGAAGCGATCCGAATTAAACCCTCCAAGATCGCAATCCTTGATCATGCTATAAATTTCCTTGGACAGCTCCTTAAAAGTAGGCTCATTGGCCACCTTTTCATCAGAAATACCATGAACCGCAACCACTTCTGCAGGAATTGGCATTTCTGGGTTCACCAACCATGTCCTACTCTCCTTATTCCCGTTGGGATATACTTTTAAAATAGAAATCTCTACTATTCTGTCCTTTGCCACATTGATTCCTGTTGTTTCCAAGTCGAAAAAACAGATGGGCCTTGTGAGGTTTAATTGCATGCTTTTATATGATTTCTACAAAGATAGTTTTTAGAAATAGAGGATGAAAAGATTACCGTTCTTATTCGACCAATACCAGATTAACCCCTATTTATATCACAGTCGGGTATTGATGATGTTATTGAAGGCGGAGCCGAAAGTATAGCTGATCCCAACCCCAAAACCAACTTCAAAATTTGTGGCTATCTGCTTTTGCTGTAGCAACACATCCTCCAAGGACGCCGATCCCGCCGGCAGGTTGATCTGGTCCTGTATCAATTTTAGATCCCCAGAAAAACGCACGGACAGCCCTTTTAAGATACGAACAGACAAATAACTATCTATTTCCAATCGGTTCTTGGACCAATCATTTAAAAAGGTAGAGGCCGTGACCCGGGTAAACACATTGCCCCATGGTTGCCTAAAACGCAGGCCTACATCTAAGGAATGGCTAAAAATAGACTCCTTGTCCTTTCCAAAGATGGTGGTTTCCATATAATCATTGTAGATAAAACCGATTTTATAGGCAAAAACTATTTCCCTTCTCAAAACCTCCCGATATGGAAATATATTGTACTCAATGGCGGGACGAAGGTCCGTTGATATGTTCAGGTTGGTATACGTATTATGAACCGCGCCCCCAAAAATACCCGCCGACCAATGATCCGACAGACTGCGTACAATACTACCCCTTGCGGAGTAGCGCTCGCGCTCGCTGGTGAACTCCTCTCCGTCATTTTTGAACCTACTGCTGAACCGGCTCATTTCCATATCACCACGGATACGCCATTTTTCGGTCACCCGATCACTTTCGAAACCCAATTCATACCTAAACTGGTTCCTACTGGCCTCACTACTTACGTCCACTTCGCCCCGAACCTCAAAAATCC